>DASWFH010000518.1:0-9763 GCA_036394355.1 Allostellaceae bacterium
TCCGCCGCCGCGTCGCCGCTGCGATAGGCAAAGCGGAGCACGGCATCGACCGTGCCGACATAGAGGGACTGCGGGTTCGCCCCGGGCGGATAGAAGGCGAGGCCGAAAGGCTCGTCGAGGCCTTTGGCATAGACCGTGGCCGTGGCTCGCTGCCCGCTCGCGACGGCATGGAGGACGCGGATGTCTCCCGCGTCCATCTCGGCGACGAAGATGTCGCCATTGGGCGCCACGCGCAGCAGGCGTGGCCCGGAGAGGCCCGTGGCGAACGCCTCGACCGTGAATCCCGGCGGCACTTTCGGCGTCGCGCCGCTCGGCCGCGGCACGATGCTCCCGCCATCCGCGACGCTTCGCGTCGCGTAAGGCGGCGGCATGTCGGCGGTAGTGAAGCGGCGCCGCGCGCCCGGCGAATCCCTTGTCCAATCGCCATAGGCAAACGCGCCGGTCAGCACGACCGGGTCGGCCTGCACGATCGCGGCTGCGCCGAGCACCGCAGCGGCGCCGGCGAGGACCAGCGCAGGGCTGCGCTTCCGCCTGCGACGGCTTCGATCGGGCATGCGCATGCGCGCTTCCTTTCCTCGACGGGCCTGGCGGAACGCCAATGGAGAAGCCTGGCCGCCGTTCACAAGGCGATTTCGAGCCCGTCGCAGGCGACCTGCCAACCGGCCGCTTCGACCGCCGCGCGCTCGGGCGAGCCGGCGCAGAGGATGGGGTTGGTGTTGTTGATATGGATGAAGAGCTTGCGTGCGATGCCGAGATCGGCGAGCGCGGCCATCGAGCCGTCGGGCCCGGAAACGCTGAGATGCCCCATGCGGCGCCCCGTCTTGGCACCGAGGCCGGCGCGGATCATCTCGTCGTCGCGCCACAACGTGCCGTCGAACAACAGCAGCGCGGCGCCGCGCAGCCTCTCCTTGAGCTCGTCGTCGAGCGCGGCGCAAGCCGGTAGATAATAGAAGCGCTTGTCGGTGGACGGCGCCGAGATCGCCAGGCCGATCGTGTCCTCCGAGCGTTGCGCGAGCCGCTGATCGATCGCCGCGTCTTCGAGGTAGAGGGCAACCTTGCCGGGCACGCTGAAGGCTTCGATGCGCAAGCCGGTCGCCCCACCATCGCGCGTCTGGAGATCGACGGGCTCGCCGAGCGTGATCGGCCGCCGCGCGACATAGTCGGGATTGAGCACGTTGAAGACGCCGTTCGCGCCGAGCACGCCGAGCACGCGCGGCGTCGCATAGAGCGCGAGCTTCTGGCTCTCGCGCAAGGTCAGGAGACCGGCGATCGCGTCGACATCGCCGTTGGTCAGCACCGCCCCCAGGATCGGGCTGTCGCGGCCCGGGTGGCGCGGCTGCAGCGGCGGATTTGCCAGGATCTGCGCGCGCAGATCGGGCGACGCGTTGAGCAGGAACCAGCGCTCGCCCTCGGCCGAGACGGCGAGCGACGCCTGGGTCTGCGCGGGCGTCTCGCCTTTCCAGGCGCGGCGACAGCTCTCGCAATTGCAGTTCCACTGGGGAAAGCCGCCGCCCGCGGCAGCGCCGAGCACGCGGATGCGCATCAGCCCCTCGCCTCGCTCATGCGGCGCTCTCCCGTTCCGAGGCGAGGCCGCGCAGCAGATCAGGATAGCTTTCCAAGAGCCGCTTGCGCAGCGCCTCGACGGCAGCGCCATCGGGGCTGCGCGGGCGCGGCAGGTCAAGCGGCAGGTCGAGCACGACGCGTCCCGGGCCGGCCGAGAGGAACAACACGCGGTCGCCCAGGCTCAGCGCCTCGCGCAGATCGTGGGTGACGAAGAGGATGGTCGGCCGCCGCCGGCTCCACAGCGCCAGCAGGAGATCGCGCAGATGCTGCGCCGTCGGTGCGTCGAGCGACTGGAACGGCTCGTCCAGCAGCAGCAGATCGGGGTCGTTGACGAAGGCGCGCGCCAGCGCCACGCGCCGCTGCTGCCCGCCCGAGAGCTGGCTCGGAAAGGCGTCGAGGTAAGCGCCGAGCTGCATGTCCGCGAGCATCTTTTCGGCACGTGCCGCGCTGCCCGGCGCCGGGTCGAGCGCGAGGCAGACATTGTCGCGCACGGTGAGCCAGGGCATGAGGCGCGGCGTCTGGAACACCATGCCCAGCCGGCCGCCGGCATCGCCGCCGCGCTGGATCTTGCCGTCATAGGCGCGGTCGAGCCCGGCAATAAGCGACAGCAGCGTGGTCTTGCCCGAGCCGGACGGCCCGAGCAGGCAGGCGAGCTGCCCCGCCGGCACGGTAAAGGCGACATCGGCGAGCGCCACGATCTCGCCGCGCCCGCTGCGGTAGGCCTTGCGCGTGACGGCGACATCGAGCGCGCTCATGCCCGCCACCGGGTCAGCCGCCGCTCGAGCGGGCGCATGGCCCAGCCCTCGACGGCGAGCATCACCGCGACGAAGCTGGCGGTGTAGGCGAGGATGCTGGTGATGTCGAAGAACTGGAAATAGACACCGAGCTGAAAGCCGACGCCGTTGCTGCGGCCGACCAGCTCGACCACCAGCACGATCTTCCAGATGAGCGACAAGCCGGATCGGCTTGCGGCCATGAAATAGGGATAGAGCTGCGGCAGGTAGACCTCGCGCAGCCGCCGGCCTCGGGAGAGCTTCAGGACATCGGCCACCTGCAACAACTCGCGATCGACCGCGCGCGCGCCCTCGCGCAGGATCACCGCGGTGTTCGGTACCTTGTTGAGCGCGACGGCGACGATCGCGGCGACCTCGCTGAGGCCGAGCCAGAGATAGCAGAGAAAGATGATCACCAGCGCGGGAATGTTGAGCCCGAGCACCAGCCAGAGGTCGAAGAGGCCGTCGACCCGGCGGCTGTGGCCCATCAGGATGCCGATCGCCGACCCCGCCGCCATGGCGAGCGCGAAGCTCGCGGCGACGCGCAGCAAGGTGATGCCGAGATCGGTCAGCAGGCGGCCATCGACGGCCAGCTTTGCCAGCGCCGTCGCCACCGCGGCCGGTCCCGGCAGCAGCGGGCTCGCCACCGCTCCCGCCACGGCCTGCCACAGCACGAGGAAGCTCGCGGCCGACAGACAGCGCAGCCAGACATCGCTCAGGCGCAGCGATACCATGCGGCTACGAGCTGGAGCGGGCGAAGAAGGTGCCTGCCGGCACGCGGCCGTCGGGCGGCGCCTCGTCGATGCCGCCGAACCGCACCAGCAGATCGAGCAGGCGTTGCGCCTGGTCGGCGAGATCGGCGGGCTCGCCATGAGCGACGCCGCGCCGGTAAGCCTCGCGCAGCCGCTCCAGTACCCGCGGATCGTCGACCTGCGCGAGCGGCGCGATCTTCTGCCATTCCTCGGGCGAGCCCGCCAGCGCGTCCCGCGCCTCTTTCGCCGCAGCAAGGAAACCGCGGAGGGCGGCGTCGTGGGATGCGGCCCAGCTTTCGCTGAATACCCAGCCGAGCAGCGGCGTCTCTGGCGAGAGGCCGAGTGCGGGCAGCATGTCCTCGACGCGCACCAGCTCGGTGAACTCGCTCTCGGGCAAGCGCGCATTGTACTGCCAGAAATTGATCGCCGCCGGCAGGTCGCCGCGCTTGAGCGTCTCGTTGAGCAGCGGCGGCGCGGCGAAGACCGGTTGCGCCTCCTTGGCAAGGTCGAGCCCGGCGGTCTTGCGCGCATAGGCGCGCAGCACCAGCCAGCTCTTGTCGACCGGCCCGCCGGCGATGCCGATCTTGCGCCCGCGCAGATCGGCGATGCCGGCGATGCCGTCCGACTTGCGCACCATCACGCCGCCCGTCGCATGCGAGTGCGGCACGAAGGTGAAATCGCCGCCCAGCGCGCGCCGCCGCGCCACCCACAGCCAATCGGTGAGGATGATGTCGACAGCGCCGCCCTGGAGCGCCACCGCCGCCCCGTCCTTGCCGGCGAGCTCCAGCGGCTGCACCGCGACGCCGTGCGCGCGGTCGAGCCCGCGGCGGTGCATCACGTCGAGCTCCCAGCCGACCGTGCCGAATTTGAGCACGCCGACGCGCACCACCGGCAGCTCGGCGGCTCGCACCGGCGACGCCGCGAGCGCCACCGTGACCGCCAGCGCAAGCGCGGCACAGAGGCACCGTGCCGCGGGCCGGCGAGCCGCTCCGCCTGGTTCGTACATGTTTGACATCGTTGCGCTTCCGGACACCGGCGTCAACCTGAGGCACCGCCCGGTAGCGGGTCAGTTTGAAAGCAAAATGCGCATGCCGAGTCGTATCGGACGTGTCCAAAGATTGCTACATCATGCCGCACAAAGAGGATATTCCCATCGTCGCCCAGACGGGCTATAGGCGGCCGTCGATCGAATCCTCCCCTCTCAGAAATCCCCCCTCTTCGAATCCCCCCCTTTCTCAGGTGTTATCGTTCCGTGGGACAATCCTTTACCATCCTGTTCGTTGATGACGACCGCCAAGTCCTGGCCATCATCGCGGAAGCGCTGTCGGCAAGGGGCTTCCGCATGCTCGCGACCGACAACGCCGATGAGGCCATGCGGCTTCTCGCCCAAGAGCATGTGGACGTGCTGTTTGCCGATGTGGTGATGCCCGGCCTGAACGGGATAGAACTGGCAAAGCAAGCCCAGCTCTTGCGCCCCGATCTCAGGATCATATTGGCGACGGGTTACCTCTCGCGCGCCGCGGAGGCGAGATCGGTTGCCAAGCTCTTGTTCAAGCCGTTGCGGGCGGATCAGATCGAGATCGAGATTCGCAATCTGTTGAATGGGACCAATTAGGCCGCTTTCTCAGCAGCTTCCCATTCATCCACTACGCGCACGACGTCTTCCGTCGACCGCGCTCATTCGTGCAGATCGGCCAGCGAGAGGCTGTCGCGCACCTCCGGCTGCCGCGGCGGCACGTAGGTCATGCCCGCCGCCTGGGCGAGCGACGGCAGCTCGCCGCCGGCAAGCATATCGCCGAGCGCAGCGCTGACCTGCTCGATCAGCGCCGCCTCGGTTGACAGCCCGACGAAGCCCATGTTGAAGCCGATGCGGTGGTAGTAGCCGGACGGCTTAAGCACCGTCTGCGGATGCTCGGCGCGATAGGCATCGAAGCGATGCAGCGGGATGAGCGTCGCATCGAAGCCGCCCTGCTCCAGCCGCGGCAGCAGCTCGCCGCGGCCAGGCACGAGATGGGTGATGCGATTGACGAGCCGGCCGTCGCCGTAGGTCATCAAGATCGCATCGGCGAGGGTGGCCGCCTCGACGGCCAGCTTCAGATCCTCGAGGTCCGCCAGCCGCGTGATCGGCCTGGTCACGCCGGGTGCGAGCACGACGGTGAGCGGCGCGTAATGATAGGGCTTGCTCGGCACCAGCGCGCCGAGCGCCACGCGACGCCGGCGGTCGGCCAGTGTCGCGCCATCATAATCCGGCATTCGCCCCGTCTCGGCGCCGGGCTTGCCGAGCGCGTCCTTGATCAGGGGATAGCCGCCGACCAGCTGGCAGCGCCCGTCGGAGAGCAGCGCATTGGCCGCCAGCGTCGTGCTGCTGTCGGTATCGACCTTGCTCTCGAACCATTGCACGGCCAAGGTCTTCCCCAGCCGCTTCGCCACGACATCGGCGACCGCGAAATCAAAGCCGCCGCCTTCCCTGCCGTGGCGGACGGAGAAAGGCGGCAGCTTCTCGTCCAGGCAGACGCGGAGCGTGTCTTGCGCGCGGGTCGGCGGTGCCGATGCGCCAGCCAGAATCATCGCGCCCGCCACCGCAGCCGCCAGCGATCGCGCCTGCATCACTTGCCTCGGCTCACGACGTAAGCCCAGATCGCCTCGATCTCGTCGAGTGAGAGGACGTCGCCCCAGGGCGGCATACGGTCGTTCTTGCCGTTGACGACGGATTCGAGAAAGCGATCCTCCTGGTCGCGCGGGAAGCTGCGCAGGTCGTAGGTCACGGTGCCGGCGCTCACCATGTTGAAGCCGTGGCAATGCGAGCAGCGATGCGCGTAGAGCGCCCTGCCCTGCTGCACCAGCTCTGCCTGCATTTGACGATCTTGCGGCGAGGACGCTTCCTGCCGTCCTGAATCGCCGGCGGCGGCAGGTCCGCCAGCGACCGCCAGGGCGATCGCCAGCGCCGCTAGTCCATAACGAAACGTCATCGACATGACCCGAAGCCGCAGGGCCTCCGGACGCGACCGCCCTGCGGCTTCCAACCCCTTACTTCTGGACCGCGAAGACCCAGAGAGAGCCGCCGGCCGGCACATCCTTCAGGCGCTCGTCGCCGGAGAACAGCGAATAGACGCCGCCGATGCCGCTGGACACGGCGACGTATTGCCTGCCGTCCTGCTCCCAGGTGACGGGCTGCCCCTCGATGCCGGAGCCGGTCTTGAACTGCCACAGCTTCTTGCCGGTGTCGGCGTCAAAGGCCTCGAGCTCACCGGTGAGCTGGCCGCTGAAGACCACGCCGCCCGCCGTCGACAGCACGCCCGAGAAGCGCGGCAGAGTGCTCGGCGCTTGCCACTTGGCCTTTCCCGTCAGCGGATCGATCGCCTTCAGGTAGCCGCGCGGTTCGTTGCCGGCCGGCCATTCCCAGAGGTCGCTCAAATCCATGCCGAGATACCAGTCGCCAGCCTTGTACTCGGCGGGGATGGCCTTGTAATGCCCGCCGAAATTGAGCGTGTTGGCGTAGGCGAGGCCGGTCTTCGGGTTGAACGACATCGGCTCCCAATTCTTGCCGCCGAGGATCGATGGCCACACCACGACCTTCTCGCCGGCCCGCGCCTTCGCCGGCACGTCAGTCTCGACCGGACGGCCCGTCTCCATGTCGACGCCCTTGGCCCAGTTCACCTTGACGTAGGCATTGGCCGCCAGGAGCCTGCCGTTGGTGCGATCGAGGACATAGAAGAACCCGTTGCGGTTCGCGTCCATCAGCACCTTGGTCGGCTTGCCCTTCACCTTGATGTCCGCGAGGATCATCTCGGCAACGCTGTCATAGTCGAAGGGATCGTTGGGCGAGAACTGGAAGTGCCACTTGATCTTGCCGGTCTGGGGATCGAGGGCGAGGACCGAGTCGGTGTAGAGGTTGTCGCCCTTGCGGACGGCGGCGTTGAACGGGCCGGGATTGCCGATGCCCCAATAGACCGTGTGCAGCTCCGGATCGAAGGAGCCGGTGATCCAGGTCGAACCGCCGCCATGCTGCCAGGTATCGCCGGCCCAGGTATCGACGCCCGGCTCGCCCTCGCTCGGCACCGTGTAGGTGCGCCAGAGGTGCTTGCCGGTCTGCGGTTCCCAGCCGTCGATGAACAGCCGCGTGCCGAACTCGGCGCCGGAGACGCCGGTGATGACGACGCCGTCGGCGACGAGCGGCGCGACGGTCATCGAATAGCCGTCCTTGAAGTTGATCGCGTTCTGCCGCCACAGCTCCTTGCCGGTCTTGGCGTCGAGCGCGATGACATTGGCGTCGAGCGTGGTGCGGAACACCTTGCCGTCATAGAGCGCGGCGCCGCGATTGATAATGCCGCAGCAGACGATGCGCGGCGTCTCCGGCGGATACTCGATCTTGGTCTTCCAGATCTGCTTGCCGGTCTTGGCGTCGACCGCGATGGTCGCGCTGTTGGTGGTGACGTACAGCACGCCCTTGTAGACGAGCGGCTGCGACTCCTCGGAACGGTTGTCGTCGTAACTATAGCTCCACACGGGAACCAGCTTCTTCACCGTCTCCTTGTTGATCTGGGTGAGCGGGCTGAAGCGCTGGAGATTGTAGCCCATCCCGTAATTGAGGACGCTCTTGGTGTCGCTGGCGCCCTTCGCCAGCTCCTGCGCCGTTTGCGCCTGCGCGGCAACCGGCAGCAATGCCGCGATCGCGGCGGCCATGAGTAGCTGTTTCATGTCTCCTCCCCTGTGTTTGCCGGCGAAATTCCATCGCCTTGGCTTGCGAAAGAAGCGGGCTCCCCGGGACACGCCCGGGGAGCCCGCCCTTGATCAGGCCTTCATGGCCGCCGCCACCTTGTCCGGCGTCAGCGGCAGCGTGCGCACGCGAGCGCCCACCGCGTTGTAGACGGCATTGGCGATGGCCGGCGCGACCACCGTCACCGCCGGCTCGCCGACGCCGGCGGGGTAGTTGCCGGTGCCGATGACATGGATGTCGAGCTCCGGCACCTGCGACATGCGCAACGGCGTGTAGGTGTCGAAATTGGTCTGCTCGATGTTGCCGTTCTTCATCGACGCCTGCTCGTAGAGCGCGAGGCTGACGCCCCACAGCGTCGCGCCCTCGACCTGCGCGCGCACGCCGTCCGGGTTGACCATGGTGCCGACATCGATGGCGATGGTCATCTTGTGCAGCTTCACCGTGCCGTCCTTGGCGACGGAAACCTCGGCGACGCCCGCGGTCCAGGTCGGCGTGTTGCGCTCCTGCGACGAGACCGCGGCGAGGCCCATCGCGCGGCCCTTCGGCAACTGCTTCTTGCCGTAGCCGGATTTCTCGACCGCGAGCTTGATCACATCGGCGATGCGCTTGGCGCCGCCGACCGAGTTGGGCGCCGTGCCGGCGTTGCGGCCGGTGGCATCCAGCATGGCCAGGCGGAATGCAACCGGATCCTTGTTGGCCTTGTGCGCGAGCTCGTCGACGAAGCTCTCCACCGCCCAGAAGGTCCAGGCCGGCGCCACCGAGCGGAACTGCCCCGAGGGTGTCGCCGCCTGCGCCAAATCGTTCTCGATCGCGCGCACATGGTGGTTCGGGATGGTGTACCAGCTGTCAGCGCCGTTGACCGAGAAGGAATCGAGCTTGCCCTTCTTGTCCGTGCTGTCGGACAGAAAGGCTTCGATGCCCCAGCGCTTGGTCGCCCACGCCGCGCAGACATCCTGGGTCAACACCACCAGCTTGCCGCCGGCATCGAGCCCGCCTTGCATCCTCTGGTAGGTGATCGTGCGGAAGAAGTCGTTCTGCACGTCCTCCTCGCGGCTGTAGATGAGCTTCACCGGCTTGCCCACCGCCTTGGCGGCCAGCACGGCCGGCACCATCGCGTCGGCCTCGAGCCGGCGGCCGAAGCCGCCGCCGAGATAGACCTGGTGAATCAGCACCTGCTCCGGCTTGGCGCCGACCGCGGCCGCCACCAGCGGCCCGGACCGCGTCTGGAACTGCGAGCCCGAATAGATGTGCCAGACGCCGTCGCGTTCGAAGGCGACGCAGTTCATCGGCTCCAGCGGCGCGTGAACCGCGAGCGGCGTCACATACTCCGCCTCGAGCTTGGTCGCGGCGCCGCCAGCGCCTTGCCGGCATCGCCGATATCCCAGAAGGAAAGCCCCGTGGCGGGATCGGCGGTGAGCTGCTTCGCATGATCGAGGATGTTGTCGCTGCTGACGCCGGCATTGGGGCCGAGATCCCACTCGACCTTGAGCGCGGACGCCGCGGCCATCGCCGCCGGATAATTGTCGGCGATGGCGATCACATAGTGGGTGGCCGTTCCCGTCGGATCCGCGACGGAGACGAATTGCTGATAGCCCGGGATATTTTTCGCTTCGCTGTCGTCGACATTCGTCGCCTTGGCGCCGTAGCGCACCGGCGGACGCGCGATCTTGGCGTAGACCATGCCCGGCACGAACATGTCCATGCCGTAGCGCGCCGTGCCGTTGGTCTTCGCGGGAATGTCGAGCGCCGGCACCGGCTTGCCGACGATCTTGTACTCGCCGGCCTTCTTGAGCTGGATCTTCTTGAGGTCGTCGGGAGAGTAGGTCTTGTCGACCTTGCCGCTCGACACCAGGTCGGCGTAGCTGATCGACTTGCCGGATTTGTGGACGACGCGGCTGCTCGCCGCGCGGCACTCGCCCTCGGGAACGCCCATCGCCTTGGCGCCGGCCTCGATCATC
>DASWFH010000519.1:0-1833 GCA_036394355.1 Allostellaceae bacterium
ACGCCGGCGACCCAGCGCCAGCGCGTGGTGAACATGGGCGCGTCGAGCAGCGCCTGGATCAGCACCGGGCGCACGCTCGCCGAATGCAGGTAGCGCGGCACGTCGCCGAGATCGAAGCTGTGCGCCGTGGTCAGCGACAGCACGATGTTGTCCTCGGTCGCGGCGGCCTGGAGCTCGAAATTGAACTTGCGGCAGAAGCGTTTGCGCAGCGCCAGGCCCCATGCGCGGTTGAGGCGGCTGCCATAGGGCGAGTGGATGACGAGCTGCATGCCGCCGACCTCGTCGAAGAAGCGCTCCAGCACCAGCGTGTCCTGCGTCGGCAGGCAGCCCAGCGCGGCATGCGCGGATGCCAGATACTCGACGAGCTGCTGCGCCGCGGCCTCGGCGATGCCGACCTCCTCGATGAGCCAGCGCCGGGCGCCCTCGCCCATGGGATCGTCGCCGAGGCGAGTGGCGATCTCCGTGCGCAGCCGCGACACCGACACCGACAGCTCGTCGCTGCGCCCAGGCGCCTCGCCGAGCCAGAACGGGATGGTCGGCGACATGCCCTGCGCATCCTCGACGCGGACCGTGCCGCGCTCGACGCGCAGGATGCGATAGGACGTGTTGCCGAGCTGGAAGACATCGCCCGCCATGCTCTCGACCGCGAAATCCTCGTTGACGGAGCCGATGGTCTGGTTCTCGGGCTCGAGCAGCACCTGGTAATCGGCGTTGTCCGGGATGGTGCCGCCCGAGGTCAGCGCCGTCAAGCGCGCGCCGCGGCGTCCGCGCAGCTTGCCGTTGACCGCGTCGTGATGGATCAGCGCGCCGGCGCGGCCGCGGCGCGAGCCGAAGCCCTCGGCCAGCATGGCGATGACCGCCGCGAAATCCGCGCGCGGCAGCGCGCGATAGGGCCAGGCGCGGCGCAGCAAGGCGAACAGCTCGTCCTCGCTCCATTCGCGCGCCGCCACTTCGGCGACGATCTGCTGCGCCAGCACGTCGAGCGGCTGCTCGGGGATGGCGAGGCGATCGAGCTCGCCGCGGCGCACGCTGTCGAGCAGCGCCGCGCATTCGACCAGCTCGTCGCGCGACAGCGGGAAGAGCCGGCCCTTGGGCATGCCGTCGACGGCATGGCCGGAGCGGCCGACGCGCTGCAGCAGGCTGGCGATCGAGCGCGGCGAGCCGAGCTGGCAGACGAGGTCGACCTCGCCGATGTCGATGCCGAGCTCGAGCGAGGCCGTCGCCACCAGCGCCTTGAGCTGGCCCTGCTTGAGGCGCTGCTCGGCGTCGAGGCGCAGCTCCTTGGCGAGGCTGCCGTGATGCGCGGTGACCTGCTTGTCGCCGAGGCGCTCGGAGAGCTGGCGCGTCACCCGCTCGGCCATGCGGCGCGTGTTGACGAAGATCAGCGTGGTGCGATGCGCTTCGACGAGCTGCGCCAGCCGGTCATAGACCTGCTTCCAGACATCGGCGGACATGACCGCTTCGAGCGGTGCGGAAGGCACCTCGATGGCGAGGTCGCGCGCGCGGCGGTGGCCGGTGTCGATGATGCGGCAGTGCGGGCTGGGCGCGCCCTCGCGCCCGGTGCCGACGAGAAAGCGCGCCACATCCTCGATCGGCTTCTGCGTCGCCGACAGGCCCACCCGCAGCAGGCGGTCGCCGCACTGCGCATCGAGTCGCTCCAGCGACAGCGCCAGATGGGCGCCGCGCTTGTTCGCGGCGACGGCGTGGATCTCGTCGACGATGACGGTCCGCGTCGTCTCCAGCATTTTGCGGCCGGACTCGGAGCCGAGCAGGATGTAGAGCGATTCGGGCGTGGTGACGAGGATGTGCGGCGGCCGGCGGCGCATGCGGTCG
>DASWFH010000520.1:0-5341 GCA_036394355.1 Allostellaceae bacterium
CCGTTCTCTTGCCTATCAGATCTCTTGCCTATCAGATGGCAACGAAGGGCTGGTTTTTCAGCGACGCCGCAAAGCCGTGGACGGCCTCGTAGACCTTCGGGTAGCTCGGCTGGCTCTTTATCGTATCGAGCCAGCGTGCGATGTTGGGATAGGGTCGGAAGTTGCAGCGGATCACCTCGCCGACCTGGATGATGGCGCCGCCGAAATAGTCGGCGATGGTGATGTCGTTGCCACAGAGATATTTCTTTTTGCCCAGGATGTGGTCATTGAGGACCTGCAGCCAGCGCTGGGCATTGTCCTTGCCCCAATTGACGGTCGCGTTCTGCGCCTCGTCGCTGGAACGCTTCAGATTGGGGAAGAGCTGCGGATAGATCAGGCCGTAACCGTAGTCGCGATAGAATTGCGAATTGAACCAGTCCATCGCCTCGTTGACCCGGGCACGTTGCTTGAGATCCTTCGGATAGGCCGGCGAGCCGGTCTTCTCGGCGAGATATTTGAGGATGGCCGAGCATTCGGTCAGACGGAAATCGCCGTCCTCGAGCACCGGGATCAGCTTGCTCGGATTTATCGCCGCGAAGGGCGCGCCCGTATGTTCGCCGGTGAAGATGTCGACCACCTGCATGTCCACCGGGATCTTGTTATCGGCGATGAAGTGCAAGATGGGCCGGCACATGGTCGAGGCCGGATGCATGTAGAGCTTCATGAGTGCTGCCTCCCTCGATTTGTATCGCCTGCGCGCTGTTTCAGCGCGCCTGTTCCTCCATCATTGACACATACAGCGGCCAAGGCCAAGCCGGAGCGCGCGTCCGGTACGCCAAGCGGGACACGAACGCGTGAGCGCCCAAAAGAAAGGGCCGCGTTTGAGCGCGGCCCAAGTTTAGGGAGGAAGCACCCCCGCAGGGGCGCATCTGGAGAACGCCGCCGGGTCCGGTTTATTCCTCTAGGAAACCGCCAAGTCGCCGGCGCGAGCGCCCGCGCTTTGCTGGCTGTAGGATGGTGGGCACTAGAGGGATTGAACCTCTGACCCCTTCCATGTCAAGGAAGTGCTCTCCCGCTGAGCTAAGTGCCCCACCCGCGACGCCTTGGCGCCGTCTGTCGAGACCGGCGGTGTAAACCAATTCACGGCGGCGTGCAAGCCGGCGGCGGCTCACGCCGCGAGGAAGCGGTCGATCTCGGCCACGAGCTGACGCAGGTGAAAGGGCTTGGCAAGAACCGCCGCCTCGCGCCGGGTAACGCTGCGCTGGCGCAGTGCGACCGCGGCAAAGCCCGTGATGAACATCACGCGCAGATCGGGCCAGAGGTCGTTGGCGCGTCGAGCGAGTTCGATGCCGTCGATGCCGGGCATGACGACATCGGCCAGCAGCAGATCAACCGGCCGGTCACTCACCCAGGCGAGCGCGGCATCGCCATCGGCCACCGCATGCACCTCGTGCCCGGCGCGGCGCAAGGCGCGGGACAGGAAGGTCCGCATATTGTCGTCGTCCTCGGCGAGAAGAATGCGCGCCATGACCGCTCCGAGCCCCGTCCTGGCGCAGTGTAACCGCCCGGCACCGATCATGCGACAGCCGCAACGGCCTGATGCGGTGCCGATGAGGAAGTTAAGCATGCGGTACCTTGGGGGGTGACAGAGCGGGCGCATTCACCCTAATCTCGCGGGGCATGGAAGGCGGGTTTGAACCACGGGCGGCCGTCGCGCCGCCGATCGAGATCCTGGCGCCAGCGGAGCAGCGGCTGCCGCTGGTGTTCGCCTCGCCGCATAGCGGCATCGACTATCCCGCCGAGTTTCTCGCCGTGTCGCGGCTCGACCCGGTGACGCTCCGACGTTCGGAAGACAGCTATGTCGACGAGATCTTCGGCGCCGCGGCGCGGCTCGGGGCTCCCCTGCTGCGCGCCCGCTTCCCGCGCGCCTATCTCGACCCGAATCGCGAGCCTTTCGAACTCGATCCGGCCATGTTCGAGGACGAGCTGCCGGCCTTCGTCAACACGCGCTCGCCGCGGGTGCGCGTCGGCCTCGGCACCATCGCCCGCGTCGTCGCCACCGGCGAGGACATCTATGCGCGCAAGCTCAAAGTCGCCGAGGCGATGGCGCGCATCGATCGCCTCTACCGCCCCTACCACCGCGCGTTGCGCCAGCTGGTGACGACGACGCACGAGCGCTTCGGCGGCTATCTGCTGATCGACTGCCACTCCATGCCATCGGGGATCGTGCCCGCCGAGCGCCCGCCGCGGCGCGGCCGCACCGACATGGTGCTGGGCGACTGCCACGGCACATCCTGCCACCCCATGATCATGGAGACGGCGCACCGGACCTTGACCGCCAAGGGCTATTCCGTCGCCCGCAACGCCCCCTATGCCGGCGGCTTCACCACGGCGCATTACGGCAAGCCCGGCGTCGGCGGCCATTGCCTGCAGATCGAGATCAGCCGGGCACTCTACATGGACGAGCGCAGCTTCGATCGCAAACCCTATCTGGGGCAGCTGATCGAGGACATGCGCGACCTCGCTGTGGCGCTCGCCGATCTCGATCACGCGCTTCTCGCTGCCGCCGCATGAGCGCGCGCGACGTGGCGTTTACCATCCGCGAGGCGGCGGATGACGACCTCGCGGCCATCGCGGGCATCTACGAGCACCATGTGCGTACGGGTCTGGGCTCCTTCGAAGAGGAGCCGCCGCCGCTAGCGGAGATTGCCCGCCGGCGTGCCGACATCCTTGGCAGGGGGCTGCCCTATCTCGTCGCCGCCGGGGCCGCCGGCGCCATCCTCGGCTATGCCTATGCCGCCCCTTACCGCGCCCGTTCGGCCTACCGTTTCAGCGTCGAGGATTCGATCTACGTCGCCGCCGGCGAGGCCGGGCGGGGCGTCGGCCGCGCCCTGCTCGCGGCGCTCGTGACCCGCTGCACGGAGGCGGGATACCGCCAGATGGTGGCGGTGATCGGCGACAGCGGCAATGCCGGGTCGGTCGCGTTGCATGAGCGGCTGGGCTTTCGCCGGGTGGGGCTGCTGCCGGCGATCGGTTTCAAGCACGGCCGCTGGGTCGACAGCGTCCTGATGCAGCGCGAACTCGGCAAAGGCGCCGCCACCCTACCCTGAGACGCTTTGTCGCATAGCGGCTGCCGCTCGCAGCGCGCGGGGTCCAAAGTGGCGCGTTGCCGCGCCGCTCGGGGTTCTTGCTGCAGCGCCGTGGCCGTAGCGCCGCCGCCGCGCGTCAAAGGCAAAAAAATGGGCCGTGCTACATGCACGGCCCAAGTTTAGGGAGGAAACGCCTAGAAGACGTACGGCAATGTCGTCGGGCGACGAGCAATGCCGCACTGCACAATATGATCCGCGTCGCACCATAAATCAACCCCAAAATCGCATCTGCGGAAAAACCGATACGCCCGGCAAATCCGCCACCGCGGCGACTATTTTCCGGCGTGGAATGGTGCGATGCACAATCGGGATTGCGGACGGTCGGCCGGAAGCGGTGTTGACAGGTTGATGGCCAACCTTCCGCCGCTGCCCCGGCTGGGCGACCGCTGGGCCCTTTTCCTTGATGTGGACGGCACG
Organism: Allostellaceae bacterium; assembly: GCA_036394355.1. Taxonomy (GTDB): domain Bacteria; phylum Pseudomonadota; class Alphaproteobacteria; order ATCC43930; family CGMCC-115725; genus DAHUYF01. Next base: position 3,546 of record DASWFH010000520.1, read on the forward strand.
CTGGTGGCGATCGCGGAGACGCCGGAGGCGGTGCGCGTGGAGCCGACGCTCCTGCCCCTGCTGGAGCGGCTGAGCAACGCCAGCGACGGGGCGCTTGCGCTGGTGAGCGGGCGCAGCCTCTTGGGCATCGATACCTTGTTCAGGCCCATGCTCCTGCCGGCGGCCGGGCTGCACGGCTGGGAGCGGCGGCGCGCCGATGGCACGCTGGCGCCAATCGACAAACCCGCGGCGGTCCTGGCACCGCTGCGGCCGCTGCTCACCGCCTTCACGGCGCCGCGCCCCGGCCTCCGCCTTGAGGACAAGGGCGGCAGCTTGGCGCTCCATTACCGGCTCGCGCCGCGCTACGGTGCCGCCGTCTGCCAGCGCGCCCGGGAGATCGCCGCCGCGGAGCCGCGGCTGCGCCTCATCGAGGGCCGCAAGGTCGTCGAATTCGTGCCGCGCGGCAGCGACAAGGGGAAGGCGATCGGCGAATTTCTCGCCGAGCCGCCCTTCGCCGGCCGGGTGCCGGTCTATGCCGGAGACGACACCACCGACGAGGACGGCTTCGCCGCGGTCAACCGATTGGGTGGGCTCTCCATACAAGTGGCCAACCCTGAGGCGCGCGGACGGCACGGCAGCGCCGCGCGCTATCGCCTACCCTCCGTCGCCAGCCTGCGCGGCTGGCTCGGCGCCGTCGCGGAGCGTTTGAATCCCGGCCACACTTTCGCCAACTCCGACAGAGCGGAACGGCAATCATCCGGTGCGCGTTGAGAAACCGGCCGTTTTTCAGCTTTTTCAGCGGAACCGTCGCCCCCGATGACCCGCTTGTCCACCCCAGACTCCGTCGAGACCGTTATCCGCACGACGCGGGGCGCCAAGCCGCGCATTGCCGTCGCGCCCGGGTCGTCGCGGCGTCTCGTCGTGGTGTCGAACCGCATCGCCGTCGAGGCGCCCGGCAGCAAGGGAGCATCGGGTGGCTTGGCCCTGGCCGTGCTCGCCGCCTTGCGCAGCAGCGGCGGCATCTGGTTCGGCTGGAGCGGCGAAATCAGTGATACCCCCGCCGCAGCGCCGGCGCTGATGCAGGGCGACGGCCTCGTCTACGCGACGCTCGACCTAGCGCGTCAGGACTACGAGCAGTACTACAACGGCTTTGCCAACCGCGTGCTGTGGCCGTTGCTGCACTATCGGCCCAGCCTCATCGAGTTCCAGCGCAGCGATTTCAGCGCCTATATGCGCGTGAACCGGCAGTTCGCCGCTCATCTCGCACCGCTGCTGAGTCCGTCGGACTTCGTCTGGGTGCACGACTACCACCTGATGCCGTTGGGCGAGGAGCTGCGCCAACGCGGCGTCGCCCAGCCGATCGGCTTCTTCCTGCATACCCCCTTTCCCGCCGCCGAGGTCTTCCGCGTCCTGCCGACCCACAGCAAGATCATGCGCGCCATGTGCGCCTATGATCTCGTGGGCTTCCAGACCCAGGACGACCTGCACAATTTCTGCGACTACCTGCAGCGCTGGAACGGCGCCGAGATCGGGCGCGATGGCGAAATCAGCGTGTTCGGCCGCCGCCTGCGCGCCGCCGTCTTCCCGATCGGCATCGACGTCGACACGATCGCCGGCCAAGCGGAGCAGTCGGTCGGCAGCCGGCACATGCGGCGGCTGCATGACAGCCTGCACGACCGCAGCCTCGTCATCGGCGTCGATCGCCTCGACTACTCGAAAGGCCTCGAGCCGCGCTTCCGCGCGTTCGAGCGCCTGCTCGAGATGTACCCGGAATCGCGCGGCCGCGTCACGCTCATGCAGATCGCGCCGCCGACCCG
>DASWFH010000521.1:0-6231 GCA_036394355.1 Allostellaceae bacterium
TGTCGGGGTCGCCAAACGATGGTAGGATGCCCCTCGGCGGCAAGCTCGGGAGAGCGCAATGGCCGAGACAATGCGTCAGGTGTGGATCGGCCGATACGGCCCGCCCGAGGTGCTCGAGCTGCGCGAGGCGGCAATGCCGCGGCCGACCGACGATCAGATCCTGATCAAGGTGGCCGCGTCCGGCGTCAATTTCGCCGACATCATGGCGCGCCTCGGCCTCTATCCCGACGCGCCCAAACCGCCTTGCGTGGTGGGCTATGAGGTCGCCGGCGAAGTCGTCGCGGCGGGACCTGCGGTCACCGCGTTCTCGCCGGGCGACCGCGTCATCGCGCTCACCCGCTTCGGCGGCTATTCGAGCCATGTCTGCGTGGCCGAGCGCCAGGCGTTCGCGCTGCCCGGCGCGCTCGGCTTCGCCGAGGGCGCGGCGCTGCCGGTGACCTATCTCACCGCCTACCAGCTGATGATCGCCATGGGTCGGCTCGGCGCCGGCGAGACGGTGCTGGTCCATTCCGCCGGCGGCGGCGTCGGCCTCGCCGCGATCGATCTCGCGGCGATCATCGGCGCCCAGGTGATCGGCGTCGCGTCGGCGGCGAAGCATGATTTCCTGCGCCGCCGCGGCGTCATGGGCCTGATCGATGCGCGCGCGAAGGGTCTGGTGAGCCAGGTGATGGCGCTGACGGAAGGGCGCGGCGTCCACCTCGCGCTCGACGCGCGCGGCGGCAGGTCGTGGCGCGACAGCTATGACTGCTTGGCGCCGACCGGCCGGCTGGCCGTGTTCGGGCTGGCCAACGCGGTCGGGCCGGGCGGCCGGGTTGCGGCGATCGCGCGCGCCGCCGCCAGCGTGCCCTGGCTGCACTTCAATCCGTTCCGGCTGATGAACGACAATCGCGGCATTTTCGGCGTCAATATCGGCCACCTCTGGGGCCACATCGGCCTGTTGCGCGGAGCGATGGAGCAGATTCTGGATTGGGAGGCGCTGGGCAAGATCGGCCCGGTCGTCGACCGTTCGTTCCGTTTCGAGGAAGCCGCGGCGGCGCACCGCTACATCGAGGGCCGCCACAATATCGGCAAGGTCGTGCTCGCGCCATGACGGCGCGGCGTCAGCGCCGCCCGTGCGTGGTGGGCGGCGCCCAGCTGCGCGCGACGATCCGCCAGTAGCTTGCCGGCAAGAGGCGCTGCACGCGATCGATGAAGCGCGCGTCGCCGCCGATGAGGATGCGCTTCTCGTCCTTGAGAATGCCCTGCACGATGCGCTCGGCGGCCGCCTCCGGTGTCGTGCGCGCGACCCGCGCGAAGCGGGCGACGATCTCGCTGCGCCCGGCGTTGCTCACGCCCGCCGCGGCGCGCGCGTTCGCGGCGATCGGCGTGCGGATGCCGCCGGGATGCACGACCGAGACCTTGACCGTGCTCGTGGCGCAGCGCCTCGCTGAAGCCGCGCACCGCGAACTTGCTCGCGGCATAGGCCGCCTGGCCGGGCGGGGCAATGATGCCGAAGATGCTCGAGAGGTTGACGATATGCGCGTCGTATTGCTGCTGCAGGATGGGCAGGAACAGCTTCACGCCATGCACCACGCCCCAGAAATTGATGCCGACGAGCCAGGCGATGTCGTCGAGGCCGAGCTCGGCCACCGTGCCGATCATGGCGACGCCGGCATTGTTGACGAGCAGCGCGACGCGCCCGTGCTCGCGCAGCACGGCGTCGCGGAATTCCTCCATCGCCGCGGGATCGGCGACGTCGACCTGATGCATCGAGACGCGAACGCCGGTCTTGCGCGCCGCGGCCGCGCTCTCGGCGAGACCGGCGGCATCGACGTCGCCCAGCGCCAGCATGCAGCCCTCTTGCGCAAGCCGCAGCGCGAGCGCGCGGCCAATGCCGCTGGCGGCGCCGGTGACGACGGCAACAGTGCCGGCGAGGGCGCGCACCGCTAATACACTGTGAGGGCGCCGTCGGGCCAGGCGAGCGGCGGCGCGTCGCGGCGGATCTTGTCCGGCCGCCGCGTGATGTGGCCGTGCTTGACGTAATGAAGCAGCTCGGAATTGAGCGTCGGGTGGTGCTCCTTGAGCGCCTTGGGCATGCCGAGGCCGACCAGGCCCGCCCCGATCACCGCCATCCTGTCGCGACGATCCTGCATCGCTTCTTCCGGTCCCGGGGTCGTCCGCGGCTAGGCAATGCCCGCGGCATGGGCTAGGGTGACCTCGTCAAATCTAGGGTCACGCCCCTATATGTCAAACGGAATCGGCGCGGCGATGAAGACGCGTGAGCGGATCTTGCGGGCGAGCCTGACCCTCTTCAATGAGCGCGGCGAGGGCGCCGTGTCGCTGGCGCAGGTCGCGGCGCGCCTCGGCATCAGCGAGGGAAATCTCTGGTACCATTTCCGCGCCAAGCGCGACCTCGTCGCCGCGCTGTCGGTCGAGCTCGAGGCGCGCATCGAGCAGAATTTGTCGCGCCCGCCGGCCGCCGCCGGGGGCCAGCTCGCCGACTTCGCCGATTACACTCGGCAGAGCTTCCGCGACATGTGGGAGTATCGCTTTCTCTACAGTCGCCGCCCGGACTGGACGGCGGAGCCCGAGCTGGCGCAGCGCCTGGTCGCGCTCACTGAGCGCGGCCATCGCTACAACGAGGCGATCCTCGCGGAGATGGTGCGGCGCAAGCTGATCCGCGCCACGCCGACGGAGATAAAGGAACTCACCGCCAATGCCTGGATCATCGCGCGCTACTGGCTCGATTACCTGCAGGAGCGCCACGGGCTCAGCCGGATCGCCGAGGCGGAGATCCAGGCGGGTGTGAGGCAGATCTTCGCGCTTTACCGCCCGCACCTGACCGACGCGGCGCGGGCGCAGATCGCGCTTGCCAAGCTCGCGTCGCCGCGGAAGAAAGCGGCGCGCGCCTAGCGCTCCGTCGCAAGGAGGGCGGCACCATGGCGGTCGTCATCTACCACAATCGGCGCTGCAACAAATCGCGGCAGACGCTGGCCTTGCTCGTGGCGCGCGGCATCAAGCCGCGCATCGTCGAGTATCTGAAGACGCCGCCCGACCAAGCCGAGGTGAAGCGCCTGCTGCGTCTCCTCGGCCTGACGCCGCGCCAGCTGCTGCGCAAGAAGGAGGCAGCCGAGGCGGGGCTCGACAAGCCCGGCCTCTCCGACGCGCAGCTCATCGCCGGCATGGCGAAGCACCCGATCGTCATCGAGCGACCGATCGTGGTGAACGGCGAGCGCGCCGCACTGGGCCGCCCGCCCGAGGCCGTGCTCGCGATCCTTTGACCGAGGGTCGCCGCCGCTTCGGACCTCGCGCCATTGACGGCGGCCTGGGTCCGTAGGACCATTCATCTGTTCGATAGCCAAGAAGAAAAGAAGCCGGGCGTTCCGCGCGATCGCGGGACGTCGCCGCTGCCGCACTGGGAGTTGCGGCCGGCGAGAAGCCTGGCGCTCACGGGTCATGAACAGGGAGAAGAAGGATGCGAACCAACCAACTGCTTTGGGCGCCGGCGCTGCTGCTGTCGCTCGCGCTCGCCCAGCCGGCGGCGGCACAGAAGAAATACCCGCCGGGCGTGACGGACAGCGAGATCAAGATCGGCCAGACCATGCCCTATAGCGGCCCGGCCTCGGCCTACGGCACGATCGGCAAGGCCGAGAACGCCTATTTCAACATGATCAACGAGAAAGGCGGCATCAACGGCCGCAAGATCGTCTTCATCTCGCTCGACGACGGCTACAGCCCGCCGCGGACGGTGGAGCAGGTGCGCAAGCTCGTCGAGCAGGAGCAGGTCGCCTTCACCTTCAATACGCTGGGCACACCGCCCAACTCGGCGATCCAGAAATACCTCAACGAGCGGAAGGTGCCGCAGCTCTTCGTCGCCACCGGCGCGACCAAATGGGGCGATCCCGAGCACTTCCCCTGGACCATCGGTTTCCAACCCACCTACCAGACCGAGGGACACATTTTCGCGAAATACATCCTCGAGAAGACGCCCAACGCGAAAATTGGCGTGCTCTACCAGAATGACGATTACGGCAAGGACTATCTCAAGGGCCTCAAGGACGGCCTCGGCGACAAGGCGGCGAAGCTCATCATCGCCGAAGTGACCTACGAGGTCACCGACCCGACCATCGACTCGCAGATCGTCTCGCTGCAAGCCTCGGGCGCCGACGTCTTTTACGACGTCACCACGCCGAAATTCGCCGCGCAAGCGATCCGCAAGACCTACGACATCGGCTGGAAGCCGCTGCATCTGCTGAACTCGGTGTCGGCTTCGGTCGCGTCGGTGATGACGCCGGCCGGCCTCGAGAAGGGGGTCGACGTGGTGAGCCTCGCCTATTTCAAGGACCCGACCGATCCGCAATGGAAAGACGACGCGGCGTTCAAGCAGTGGCTCGCTTGGATGGACAAGTACTATCCCGAAGGCGACAAGACCGACACCTTCAATGTCTACGGCTACAACCTGGCGATGACGATGGTGCAGGTGCTGAAGCAGTGCGGCAACGACCTGACGCGCGAGAACATCATGAAGCAGGCGGCGAATCTCGACCTCGAGCTGCCGATGTTCCTGCCGGGCGTCAAGGTCGGCACCAAGCCGACGCAGTTCTTCCCGGTGCGCGAGATGCAGCTTGCCAAGTTCAACGGCAAGATCTTCGAGCGTTTCGGCGAGGTGATCAAGTCCGAATAGGTGGTTCGATGACAGCCGGCGGCTTGCTTTGACGGCAGGCCGCCGGTGCTTTGTCAGGCGGCGCTCACGCGCCCGTCGCGGCCTGCTCCTTCAAGAGCTCGCTCTTGCGGCGCTTGACGCTGTCGGATTTGAGCTGACCGCAGGCGGCCATGATGTCCTCCCCGCGCGGCGTGCGCACCGGCGAGGAATATCCCGCGGCGTTGACGATGTCGGAGAACACCTTGATTGCGGCGTCGCCGGAGCGCTCGAAGGGCGCGCCGGGCCACGGGTTGAACGGGATCAGGTTGACCTTGGCGGGAATGCCCTTCAAGAGCCGCACCAGCTCCTTCGCCTCGGCCGGGCTGTCGTTGATGCCCTTGAGCATGACGTATTCGAAAGTGATGCGCCGCGCGTTGCTCGACCCCGGATAGGTGCGGCAGGCCTCCAGCAGCGCGGCGAGCGGGTATTTCTTGTTGAGCGGCACGAGCACGTCGCGCAGCTCGTCGGTGACGGCGTGCAGAGAGATCGCGAGATTGACGCCGAGCTCTGCGCCGCAGCGCGCGATCATCGGCACCACGCCCGAGGTCGACAGCGTGATCTTGCGGCGCGACAGCGACAGGCCTTCGTGATCCATGACGATTTTCAGCGCCGTCGCGACGTTGTCGTAATTGTAGAGCGGCTCGCCCATGCCCATGAGCACGACGTTGGTGAGCTGCCTATCGTCCTGGGGCGAGGGCCATTCGCCGAGCGCGTCGCGCGCCAGCATCACCTGGCCGACGATCTCCGCTGCCGTCAAGTTGCGCACCAGGCGCTGCGTGCCGGTGTGGCAGAATTTGCAGGTCAGCGTGCAGCCGACCTGCGAGGAGACGCAGAGCGTGCCGCGATCCTCCTCGGGGATGTGCACGCACTCGACCTCTTGCCCGTCGGGAAAGCGCAGCAGCCATTTGCGCGTGCCGTCGACCGAGCTGAGCACGCGCGCCACCGCCGGGCGCGCGACCCGGTAGCGCGTGGCGAGCTCCGCGCGGAACGATTTCGACAGCGAGGTCATGGCGGCGATGTCGGTGGCGCCGCGGTTGTATATCCAGTGCCAGAGCTGGCGCGCGCGGAACGGCTCGGCGCCCATCGCCTTCATCTCGGCGGCAAGCTCGTCGCGGCCGAGCCCGACCAGGTCCTTCAGGGTCTCCATGATGGCGCAAGATATAGGGATGGGGCGGTGATGTCCAAGCACGCCGCTGCCGTGCCCTTCCAGGTTGTCGCCGCGGCTTTTCACGGCACGCTACGCGGTCACGGTCGATTACTGAGCGGCGACGATTCGGGTTGCGCGACGCGACCGGTCCGCGCCAAGCTGCGGCAGCCCCCATTGCCAGCGGCCGCCCCCATGGCGCTCTATCCGAACAAGGTGAATCTCGATCCGCATGCCAGGGCCCTGCTGGATTTCATCGCTCTGGCCGGCCGCATCCCCTACAGCCAGATCACGCCGCCGCAGGCGCGCGCGCAATATGTCGAGCTGTGCCGCCGCACCGGCAAATCCGGCGAGTGGGCCGTCGATGCCGGCGACCACATGCTGCCCGGTCCGGCGGGCAATCTGC
>DASWFH010000522.1:0-1572 GCA_036394355.1 Allostellaceae bacterium
CTGCGGCGCCTCACGCGCGCCGCGGTCGAGGATATCGGCCTCGCCGAGCCCAATGCCCTTGCCCAAGCGATCGCCGCCTGGGAGACCTATGACCGGCTCGGCTCGCCCGAGGGCGAGCTCGCCATCGCGCAAGCCGTGATCTATCTCGCCACCGCGCCCAAATCGGTGGCGGCCTACATGGCCTTCGGCGAGGCGCAGCGCGCCGCCAAGGAGAGCGGCTCGCTGATGCCGCCGCTGCACAGCGTCAACGCGCCGACGCGGCTGATGAAAGAGCTCGGCTACGGCAAGGGCTATGTCTACGATCCCGACACCGAGGAAGGCTTCTCCGGCCAGGACTATTTCCCCGACACGCTGCCGCGCCAGACCTTCTATCGCCCGATCGACCGCGGCTTCGAGCGCGAGATCAGGAAGCGGCTCGATTATTGGGAGAAGCTGCGGCAGAAGGCGAGCGAGTGACCGCGGGCGGAACGGCCCAACGCCTGGGTCGAAGGCCAGTGGCGCTGACCCGGGCACGCTGCCGGCGCTCGCTGCCTATAATCGCCCGGCAGCATCTTGCGGAGCTTGGTCATGACTGGTTTGCCTACGGCACTGCGGCGCAGCGGGGCCGCCCTTCTCGTGCTTCTGGCCGGCATCGCCGCCGCTGGCGCGCAGGGTTATCCCCCGCCGCCGCAGGAGCAGGGCTATCCGCCGCCGCAGGGCGCGGCACCGCCACCGCCGCAGGGTTATCCCCCGCCACCGCCGCAAGGCGCCGCGCCGCCGCCGCCCGGTCCGGCAGTCGGCGGCCCGACGATGGCGCCGCCGCCCCCGCCCGCCGAGGCGATCCCGCCGCCGCCCGGCCCGCGCTGGGTCTGGCAGCCCGGCTTTTGGGCGTGGAACGGCTACCAATATGTCTGGGCGCCCGGCCATTACGTGCGGCCGCCGCATCGCCATGCGATCTGGATCGCCGGCCATTGGCTGGCGCGCCCGCATGGCTGGGTCTGGGTCCCCGGCCATTGGGGCTGAGCAGCGCGGGGTAGCCGCACCCCAGCGCCGCCGCTAGGATACGCGACCTCCGCAACCGAGAGAGCCCGCATCGCCGATGAGCGGCGTCCAGACCATTTCCGTCGCTCCCGATGACGGCGAGCTGCGGCTCGACCGCTGGTTCCGCCGGCATTTCCCCGGCCTCGGCCACGGCCGCCTTGAGAAGCTGCTGCGCACCGGCCAGATCCGCGTCGACGGCCGCCGCGCGCAGGCCAGCGACCGCGTCGCGCCCGGCCAGGTCATCCGCGTGCCGCCGCTCGGCGATCTCAGCACGCCGCCGCCGCGCGGCGAGCCGCCGGCGCCGCGGCCGCGCGACCTCGAAATGATTCGCCGCACCGTGCTGCACAAGGATGACGACGTCATCGTCATCGACAAGCCGGCCGGCCTCGCCGTCCAGGGCGGCACCAACACCGAGCGGCATCTCGACGCGCTGCTCGACGCGCTGCGCTTCGACGCCCCGGAGCGCCCGCGCCTCGTCCACCGCCTCGACCGCGACACCAGCGGCGTGCTGGTGCTGGCGCGCAGCGCCGCGGCGGCGGCGAAGCTCGCCGC
>DASWFH010000523.1:0-2937 GCA_036394355.1 Allostellaceae bacterium
CTCTCCGGCACCGGCCCCAAGGCCGGCGGCCCGCATTACCTGCACCGCTTCGCCACCGAACGCACGCTCGCCATCGACACCACCGCCGCCGGCGGGAATGCGAGCCTGATGTCGCTGCAGGAGGAGACCGGCTGAGGGTCGGAATCTTCGTCCCCCTCACCCTACCATCGCTTCGCGATGGGTCCCTCCCTCTCCCCTAAGAGGATAGGGGCGAGGGGTGAGGGCGCGCGCTCGCTTGGCCGCCGGTTGACGCGGCTTGCGGGATCGGTGTCTTGTCTTCGGGCGAAAAACAATCGGCGTCGTCTCAACAACAGACCTTAGGAAGGCCAAGATGAGCGTGTCCAGCTCGGCGAGCCCGGTATCGGCGCAGGCTTCGTCGCATCTCTATCGCGTCATCGCTGCCGGCTCCATCGGCAACGCGCTCGAATGGTATGACCTCCTCGTCTATGGCTATTTCGCCGTCACCCTCTCGAACGTCTTCTTCCCCAAGAGCAACGAGGCCGTGGCGCTGCTGCTGACGCTCGGCACCTTCGGCGTCTCGTATCTGGTGCGGCCGCTCGGCGCCATCGTGCTCGGCGGCTATGGCGACCGCGCCGGGCGCAAGGCCTCGCTCATGCTGTCGATCCTGCTCATGGTGATCGGCACGCTGATGATGGCGCTCATGCCGAGCTATGCCACGATCGGCGTCCTCGCGCCGATCGGTGTGCTCGCGGCGCGGCTGATCCAGGGCTTCTCGGTCGGCGGCGAGTTCGGCAGCGCCACCTCGTTCCTGGTCGAGCATGGACCCGAGCGCAAGGGCTTCCTCGCGAGTTGGCAATGGGCCGGGCAGGGGCTCGCCGCGTTGCTGGCCTCGGCCTTCGGCGTAGCGCTCACCGCCGGCCTCGCGCCCGAGCAGCTGCAATCCTGGGGCTGGCGCATCCCCTTCGTGTTCGGCCTGCTGATCGGTCCGGTCGGCTTCTACATCCGCCGCCGCGTCGCGGAGACGCCAGAGTTCCTGCGCACGGAGACCGCGACATCGCCGGTGCGCGACGTGATCGTCGGGCAATGGGGGCGGGTGTTGCTCGCCATCGGCACGGTCGTCATCTCCACCAGCTCCAACTACGTGATCCTCTACATGCCGACCTATGCCATCAAGGAGCTGGGCCTGCCGCAATCGACCGGCTTCATCGCCACGCTGATCGGCGCCGCCATCCTCACGGTCGGCGCGCCCGTGATCGGCCATTGGTCGGACAAGGTCGGGCGCACGCGCGTCATGATCGCGATGACGCTGCTGTTCATGATTTCGGCCTATCCCGTCTTCGTCATGCTGACGACGGAGAAGTCGCTCCCGGCCATCGTCGCTGTGGTTGCCTGGATGAGCGTGCTCAAGACCGGCTACAGCGGCGCGCTGCCGGCGCTGCTGGCGGAAATCTTCCCGACGCGGACGCGCGTCACAGGCATGGCGCTCAGCTACAATATCGGCGTACCGCTGTTCGGCGGCTTCGCCCCGCTGACGGTGCAGTGGCTCATCGATCACACCGGCAGCAAGCTGGCGCCGAGCTATTATCTGATCGCCACCGCGCTGTTGAGCCTCGCCGCGCTCCTCATCGTGCGCCGCAGCCTGCGGCTCTACTAGGGCGTATCAGCGCAGCTGCGGCAGCGCCTGGGCGACGCCGTCGAGGACATATTGCGCGGCGAGCGCGGCGAGGATGATGCCGAGCACGCGGCCGACCACGTTGGTGCCGGTGATGCCGAGGAGCCGAAGCACCTGCGACGCCGCCAGCAGCAGCACCAGCGTCACCGCCATGACGATGATCAGCGCCAGGATGACCCCGGCGGCCTCGAGCGGCGATGGCGCGCGCGCCATCAGCAGCACGATCGAGGTCAGCGCGCCCGGCCCGGCGAGCAGCGGGAAGGCCAAGGGGAAGACCGAGATGTCCGTGCGGTGCTCGGCCTCCTCTTCCTCGCGCGGGGTCGGGTAGCGGATGCCCGAGGGGCGCGCGAACACCATGTCGATGGCGAGCAGGAAGAGCAGGACCCCGCCGGCGACACGAAAAGCCGGGAGTGTGATGCCGAGCGCGTCCAGCAGCGGCGCGCCGATAAAGGCGAAAGCCAGGATGAGGATGCCGGCGACGAGAGTGCCGCGCCACGCCATGCGCCGCCGGAACGCCTCCGGCGCGCCGCGCATGAGCGCGGCGAAGATAGCGGCGCTGCCGACCGGATCGATGATGACGAAGAGCGCGACGACGCCGTGGAGGAGCTGCTCGAGCATCGCGTTGCCGCCGCTGCCGCGGCTACGCGCGCCGTTCCAGGAGCATCTGCATCCCATGCCGCGCGCGCAAGGTGATGAGGCCCTGCGGCTCGACGGGAAATCCGGGCTTGAGACGCAGGCGGTAGCGCTGCGCGATCGTCGTCAGCAGCAGCATCGCCTCGGCCATCGCGAAGGCGGCGCCGATGCAGATGCGCGGGCCGGCGCCGAACGGGATATAGGCGAAGCGATGGCGCGACCCCGCGCGCTCCGGCGCGAAGCGCTCGGGCTCGAACGCGCCCGGCCGGTCCCAGAGCTTGGGGTTGCGGTGGAGTAGCCAGGGCACGATGAGGATCTGCGCGCCCGCGGGAATGCGGCGGCCCAGCACCTCGTCATCGCCGACCGCGGCGCGCGACAAAGTGTGCGCCGGCGGGTAGAGCCGCATCGACTCCTCGAGCACCATGCGCGTATAGCGCAGCTTGCCGAGATCCTCGTGTCGCGGCGTGCGACCACCCAGCGCCGCGGCGAGCTCGGTATGGAGCTTCGCCTCCGCCGCCGGATGCTGCGATAGCAGGTACCAGGTCCAGGTCAGCGCCAGCGCCGTCGTCTCGTGCCCGGCCATGAAGATGGTGACGACCTGGTTGCGCACCTCCTGCATGGTCATGCCGCCGCCGGTCTCCTCGTCGCGCGCGGCGAGGAGACGCGCGAGC
>DASWFH010000524.1:0-1767 GCA_036394355.1 Allostellaceae bacterium
CCGGCTCCGATCGTCGTTGCGCCACCGGCGCCGACGCAATACGTCGAGCGCGAGCAGCCGATGCAATCAGGCTACTGGTACTACTGCGAGACTTCGCGCGGCTACTACCCCTACGTCAAGGACTGCCCGAGCGGCTGGAAAGCCGTGCCGCCGGCGCCCGCACCCGCACGATGAAAAAACGCCTCGCCCTTGCCATCGGGGCTGTCGGTCTTATCGCCGGCTGCGCCACGCCGCCGCCCTCCGGGCCGAGCGTGATGGTGCTGCCGGGCTCGACCAAGAGCTTCGACCAGTTCCGCTTCGACGACAACGACTGCCGCCAGTTTGCGTCCTCGCAGATCGGCGGCACGACCGCCGCCCAGGCGCAGACCGATAGCGCGGTGAAGAGCGCCGTGGTCGGCACGGCGATCGGCGCAGCCGCGGGAGGGTTGATGGGCGGCAACTCCGGCGCTGGTGTTGGCGCCGGCATCGGTCTTGCGGGCGGCGCACTCGCCGGCACCGGCGCCTCAAGCCAATCGGCCTACAGCCTGCAGCAGCGCTACGACTTCGGCTATCAGCAGTGCATGTACGCCAAAGGCCACCAGATCCCTTCGGCCGCGCGTTACGCGCCGTATCGGCAGCCGGCGCGCCAGGCCGCTCCGCCGCCGCCCCCGCCGCCTCCGGGCGCGCCGCCTCCCCCGCCACCCGCGAGCTGATTACCTGAACTTCGGCATTACCCTGGAGGCAACGAGCTCCAGGGTGCGAAACGCCTCGGCATCGCTCGAGCCGCCGAAGTTGATCTGCATCGAAGGCTCGATGTCGCCGGCGAACTGATCGCGGCAGCGCTTCACCTGCTCGACGACGTCATCGGGCGTGCCGACGAAGGCGCCGCCCTGCTCGATGATTTTCTCCGGTGTGGTGGCGAGGATGCTGGCGACCATCCTGTCGTAGCCGGGGTACTGGTCCGACGACTTCCCCTGCCACGACTGCACCGCATCGGCGAAGGTCTCGAGATAGCGCCTGCAGATGCGGCGGAATCCCGCCATCGCCTCATCGCGCTTCTCGGCCACGTAGCAGAACTGCGCCACCTGGATCTGCTCGGCGCCGGCCTTGTGCCCGGATTCCTTCCATAGGCGCCGATACATGCTTACGAGCTCCTGCAGCGCCCCTGGCTTGCCGGCGTAAGGCACGATCATCAGGTTGAAGCCGTTCTTCGCCGCATAGACGAAAGATTCCTCGGTGGAAATCGCGGCGATCCACACCGGCGGATGCGGCTTCTGCACCACGCGCGGCATGAGCCGCACGTCCTCCAGGTTCCAGTATTTGCCCTTGATGTTGACGCGCTCCTCAGTCCACATCCTGAGCATCATGCCGATCGCTTCCTCGAAGCGCTCGCGCGATTCCGACATCGGCACGCCGTAGACCTCGAACTCCTTGGGCAGGAACGCGCGCCCGAAGCCGGCGTCCAGCCGGCCCCTGCTCATGTTGTCGAGCATGGCGAGATCGCCACCCAAATGCGCAGGATGGTGGAACGCGGGGATCACCGCGCCGGTGATCAGCCGCACGTGCTTGGTCCGCGCCGCGACGGCCGATAGGAACACGCAAGGATTGGGCGAATGCCCGCCGTAATCGTAGAACGAATGCTCGACCGTCTTGATGCTCGAGTAGCCGAGCTCGTCGGCGCGCGCGGCGATGCGCAGGCACTGGTCGTAATAGTCGGCGGTGGTGCTGTCTTCGGGCCGGAACGAGGGGAAGAAATTGATGCCGAATTTCATGGCTTCATTGTAAGCG
>DASWFH010000525.1:0-2418 GCA_036394355.1 Allostellaceae bacterium
GTTGCTCCGCCGTCCCAATGTGGCGGGCGTCAGGGCGCCGCGCAACCGTCCTTATTAAGGGCATCGACGAAATCATCATCCCTTTAAAGTTGTATACGGGAGATCGTCCAGTGCTGCCCCACCTCGTGTCCGAAGCCGGCGAATCAGTCCCCATCACCCCCGTGGCCGCCGATGAACGCGGCCGATGGAGCGCCGCCCTCGACGAGGCCGGCCGCCGCTGGGTCGCCGCCACCGGCTTCACCGGCGAGGGCGGCAAGGCGGCGCTGCTGCCGGACGGCAGCGGCGGCCTGGCCCGGGTGCTGGTCGGCGTGGCGCCGGGCGAGACGCTGTGGGCGCTGGCCGGGCTGCCCGACACCCTGCCCGAAGGCAGCTACCGCCTCGACCCCGAGCCCGATGCGCGCGCTGCCGGGCGCATGGCGCTGGGCTGGGCGCTCGCCTGCTACGCCTTCGCCCGCTACAAGGCGCCGCCGCGCGGTTTCGCCAAGCTGGTCTGGCCGAAATCGGCCGATCGCGGCCTGGTCGAGCGCCTCGCGCGCGGCATCGGCTTGGCGCGCGATCTCATCAACACGCCCGCCGAGCATATGGGCCCGGCCGAGCTCGCCGGCGCCGCCGAGGACCTCGCCGGGCGGCACAGCGCGCGCTTCAGCGCTATCGTCGGCGACGCACTCCTCGCCGAGAACTATCCGATGATCCACGCCGTCGGCCGCGCCAGCGCCCGGGCGCCGCGGCTTGCCGACCTCACCTGGGGCGACGCCCAGGCTCCCAAGCTCACCCTGGTCGGCAAGGGCGTGTGCTTCGATAGCGGCGGCCTCGACCTCAAGACCGCCGGCGGCATGCGCCTGATGAAAAAGGACATGGGCGGCGCCGCCACGCTGCTCGGCCTCGCCGACGCGATCATGGCGGCGCGGCTGCCGGTGCGGTTGCGCGTGCTGGTGCCGGCCGTGGAGAACTTCGTATCGGCAAATGCCATGCGGCCGCTCGACGTCATCCGCACCCGCAAGGGCATCACCGTCGAGATCGGCAACACCGACGCCGAGGGGCGGCTGATCCTGTGCGACGCGCTGAGCGAGGCCGATGCCGAGAAGCCGGCGCTGCTCATCGACATGGCGACACTCACCGGCGCGGCGCGCACCGCGCTCGGGCCGGAACTGCCGGCCCTCTTCAGCAACGACGACGCGCTTGCCGCCGAGCTGCTCGACGCCGCCGAAGGGGCGGCCGATCCGCTGTGGCGCATGCCGCTGTGGAAGCCCTACCGCAAAATGCTGTCGAGCCAGGTCGCCGACATCAACAATGTCTCGGAATCGGCTTTTGCCGGCGCCATCACCGCCGCACTCTATCTCCAGGAATTCGTCGCCAAGGAAACGCCCTGGGCGCATATCGATACCTATGCCTGGAACCAGAGCAGCCGGCCGGGCCGGCCCGAGGGTGGCGAGGCGCTGGGGCTGCGCGCCCTTTATCACCTCGTCGAAGAGCGCTTCGGCGCGACCGCCGGCTAGCCAAAGAGGTATCGAACGCGGCTATCCGGCGATTTCGCGCAAGCCGACAGTGTCCTTTACGTTTCCTCAACCGCAAGCACCGAGACTCTTCAGCGGTGGTGCAGAGGGCGTAAGAGGATGGCCGAGCTCAAGCCGACGCAGGCGCTGGACCTATGGCGGACCGTGCTCGTCGACACCGTGCGCAGCGCGGGGCCGGACCTGTCGGCGCGCCAGCTCGCCATCGTCCTCACCGTCTACCTGACGTCACCGCCACACACCGTGCGCGGCCTGGCCGCGCTCCTCAAGATCTCGAAGCCCGCCGTGACTCGCGCCCTCGACCGGCTCGGGATGCTCGGCCTCGCCCGGCGCCGGCGCGATAGCGCCGACCGTCGCAGCGTGCTGGTGCAGCGTACGGTGAAGGGCTCGGTGTTCCTCAGCGACTTCGCGGAAACCGTGGCCTCGGCGAGCCGCAAGCTCGAGCAGCAGCGCTCGGCCGGCGCGCCGAGCGCGCACGCCCGGATTCAATAACCCCGCTCTCGATCGACCAGGTGGAGCAGCGGCCTGCCCTGGCGCAGCCGCCGCAGATTGTCGGCGACGACCGGCGCCGCCGTCGGCGCATGCGTTGCGGCCGCCACATGGGGGGTGATGAGGATGCGCGGGTCGCTCCAGAACGGGTGCTGCGACGGCAGCGGCTCGTCGCGGAACACGTCGAGGACCGCGGCCGAGAGTTGGCCGCTGTCGAGCGCCGCGACCAGATCGGCCTCGACCAGATGCAGGCCGCGCGCGCAGTTGACGATGGCGGCGCCGCGCGGCAGGCCGGCGAACAGCCGCGCATCGAGGATGCCCTCGGTCGCCGGGGTGAGCGGCAGCAGACAGACGAGGATCTCGCTGCGCGCCAGCAGTGCCCGCAAGCCCTCGGCGGCGTGGAAGCAGGCGATCCCCG
>DASWFH010000526.1:0-2134 GCA_036394355.1 Allostellaceae bacterium
CATCGTCGAGCGCGCGCGCCTCGTCGACCAGCATGATCGGGATGCCGTCGCGGATGGGATAGGCCAGGCCCGCCTCGACGCTCACCAGCTCCTGCGCCGCGCGGTCATAGCGCAAGGTCGCCTTGGTCAGCGGGCAGACGAGGATCTCCAGCAGGCGCGGATCGACCTCGGCGGGGTTGTCGGCCATGGCGGATGCTCCCTCTTGCTCAGTGCCGCACGCTTTCTGCCGGCGCGTCGCCGCCCAGCGCGGCCATTGCCATGAGCGCCGTCAGGAGGCGCGCGCGCTCCGCGCCGTCCTTCGCCTCGAGCAGCGCCTGCTTCTCGCCGGGCGCGAACGGGCAGACCATGGCAAGCGTGGTGACCAGCGGCTCGTCCGGGCTCGCCTCGATCGCCTCCCAGTCCGCGGTGATGCCGTGGCGGCGTAAGAACGGCTTGATCGCCGCCAGCAGCCGGCTGCGCTCGGCCGCGGCGAGCGCCGTGCCGCCGCCGGCGAGATCGCCGCGATAGGGCTCCCAGTCCGGCACGACGCGGCGATAGGGCCGCTCGCGCGGCAGCTCCTCGGCGATGTCGAAGCGCGCGACGCCGGCGAGCGTGACGAGATAGCGCCCGTCATCGGTCTCGCTCCACGCGGTCATGCGCCCGGCGCAGCCGCTGCGATAGACCGGCGGCACGCCGGCATCGCCTTGCCCGTCCTGCGGCTGCACCATGCCGATCATGCGCGCGGCGGCGAGCGCATCGCGCGTCATGGCGAGATAGCGCGGCTCGAAGATGTTGAGCGGCAGCCGGCCGCCCGGCAGCAGCAGCACGCCCGTGAGCGGAAAGATCGGCAGCGTCGCCGGCAGCTGCGCGAAGCTCGGCTCGAAGGGCGAGCGGCTCATGAGAACAGGATCGACGACAGGCGCTTCCGCGCCGACACGGTCTGCGGGTCGGTCGGGCCCATCGCCTCGAAGAATTTGAGGAGCTGCTTCCTCGCCGCCTGCTCGTTCCATTCGCGGTCGCGCCTGACGAGCTCGAGCAGCTCGTCGATCGCCTGCTCGCGCGCGCCCGAGCCGAACAGCGCCGAGGCGAGCTCGAGCCGCGCCTGGTGATCCCCGGCGTTCCGCGCGATGCGCTCGCGCAGCTCGCCCAGCGCACCCTTGGCCTTCTCGCCGGATTCGGCAAGCTCGAGCGCCGTGCGCGCCGCGGCGATCTCGGCATGGCCGGTGGCTTCCGGCGGCGCGCGGTCGAGCGTCTGGCGCGCCTTGGCGAAGTCCTTGCGCGCGATCGCCGCGCGCGCCAGCCCGGCCAGCGCGTCGACATTGCCGGGCTCGTGCTCCAGCACCTGGCCGAAGATGTTAGCGGCGCGCGGCATGTCGCCCGCGGCGAGCGCCTCCTTGGCCAGCGCCACCGCCTCCTCGATGGGCGAGGGGCCGGCGGGCGCGCCGGCGCCGCTCGCCAGCCGGCTCACGAACTGCTTCACCTGGCTCTCCGGCAGCGCGCCGACGAAGCCGTCGACCGGGCGGCCGTCCTTGAAGGCGTAGACCGCAGGGATCGACTGGATGCGCATCTGCTGGGCGATCTCGGGGTTCTGGTCGATGTCGATCTTGACCAGGCGCACCTTGCCGCGCGAGCCGCGCACGGCCTTCTCCAGCGCCGGCCCGAGCTGCTTGCACGGGCCGCACCACGGCGCCCAGAAATCGACCACCACCGCCGCATCGTGCGAGGCATCGACCACGTCGGCCATGAAACTGGCGGTCGAGCCGTTCTTGATCGCATCGGCGCCGTTTGCCGCGGCCGCTGCGCCGCCAAGAATGGGTTCCATCTGCGCAATCCTCTGGTTTTCCCCTAAGATGGCGGCCCGACCGTCCCCTGACAAGCGCCCCTAGGGCGTCGCCGCGCGGCCGATATCGGCGAGCGCGACGATGCGCGGCTGGTGCCCGCAGGCGGCGATGAAGCGCAGCAGATCCGCCGGGGCGACGGCGGTCGTCGCGGTGTTGACCAGCGGGTGGTAATTGAGCGGGTCGCCCTCAAGCATGTCGGCGTCGAGCACCACGGCGACGCGCCGCTCGCGGTCGTTGACGAGGGCGAAAGGCGTGACGCTGCCGGGCGTTACGCCGAGCACGCTCTCCAGCAGCTCGGGGCTGCCGAAGGAGAA
>DASWFH010000527.1:0-7875 GCA_036394355.1 Allostellaceae bacterium
GTGCTGCGCACCGGCAACAAGGCGCTGGCCGCGCTGACGCTCCTGCTCGATGCCGGCAAGGGCGCGGCGGCGGTGCTCATCGCCCGGCAGTTCGGGCCGGACATGGCGGCGCTCGCCGCCATCTTCGCCTTCCTCGGCCACCTCTTCCCGGTATGGCTCCGCTTCAAGGGCGGCAAGGGCGTCGCCACCGCGGGCGGCGTCGTCCTCGCCTATGCCTGGCCGGTGGGCCTCGCCGCCTTCGCGACCTGGCTCGTGGTCGTCGCGGCGACGCGCTACTCGTCGCTGGCCGCGCTCGCGGCCTGCGCGCTGGCGCCGGTCTACGCCTGGCTCATCACGCGCCAGATCCAGCCGACCGAGGTCATCCTCGCCCTCGCGGTCATGGCGATCCTGCGCCACCACGCCAACATCCGCCGCCTGCTGCGCGGCCAGGAAGGCAAGATCCGCTTGAGCAAGAGCTAGGGCAGACTTGGTCCTGAGCTGGTCCTCGGCGTGGTCCGCTGATGGTGCGGAGGCGGGCCGATGTATAGCACTTGCACCATGCACCTGTAGGTTTCACGTGAAGCATCCGCCGCGCTGCGCCGCTGCCGGCATGCTCAGTTATCGCTGTGCCACAAGGTTTCCGCGCCATCGCCCGCCGTTCGTTCGTGCCGGCGGCGCGCGCAACACGACCGCGCCGCCCGCCGCCGCCCAGCCCTCAGCTGTAGCACTTCGTCTACTTCTGCGCCTCAGTATAGGGATATTCGAACTTGCCCGACTGCAGCTCGGGCGGATAGACGATCACCGCCTTGCCGGGCTGCTTGAACTGGTTGACGTCGCTGCCGGCGACGCCGCGATATTGCACGAAGACCAGGCGCGACTTCTCCCACTCGCCGTTCTCGGCGAATTTCACGTCGCCGACGATGGTGTGGAAATTCGTCTGGTGGATGTACGCGGCGATCCTGTCCTGATCGAGGCTGCCGACCTGCGTGATGGCCTCGCCGAGGATCTGCAGCTCGGCATAGGCGAAAGGCGGCAGGTAGAATCCCAGCGGGTCGACGCCCTCGGCCGGCGCCTTCGCCTGGTACTTCTTCAGGAACTCCTCCACGCCCGGGAATTTCATTGTCGGCTCGGGCACATAGACGTCATAGGCGACGATGCCGTTGAGCAACGGCCCGAGCTGCTGCTTGATCGGCGCAAAGGCGAGGCCGATCATGCCGCCGCCGAACATCCTGGTCTTGAGGCCGGTCTCGTGCGCGGCACGCACCATCCCCACCGTGTCCGGCGGATAAGAGGCGACATAGACCACGTCGGGATTGGTCGCCTGGATCGAGCGGACGATCGGGATGAAGTCGACCGTGCTCGGCGGATAGCTGCGGTCGTAGACGATCTGCAGGCCCATTTCCTTGATCTTCTCGCGCGCGCCGGCGAGCACCGTCTGCGCGTATTCCGCATCGGCGCCGGCGAGCGCGATGGTCTTGGGCTTGGGCTGCATGGTCATCGCCGTCTCGAGGAACCCGAGCGACGGCCCGAAGCGCGTCTCCTTGCCGTTGGGCAGGATCTGGAAATACTTGTCGTAGTGGAACTTGTCGTTCACGCCGGTGCCGAACAGCGCCATGAAGACGAGGTTGCGCTGCATGACGATCGGCATGGCAGGCGCGATCTGGTTGGTGGCATAGGCCGAGATCGCCAGATCGACCTTGTCGACCTCGAGCAGCTTGGTATAGATGCCCGGGACGTTCGACGAGCTGCTCTGGTCGTCGTAGAAGACGAGTTCGACGGGACGGCCGAGCAGACCGCCCTTGGCGTTGGTATCCTCGACCCACATCATCATGCCCAGGAGCGCGCTCTTGCCGCCGCCGGCGAGGCCGCCGGTGAGCGACATGCTGAGGCCGATCTTGAGCGGCGCCGCGGCGTAAGCGGCGGCCGGCGCGACGAGCGCCGCGGCGGCCAGGGCCAGTGCCGCCATGCCGCGGCGGAATGCGTTGAATTGCATCACTCGATCCTCCCTCTGTTCCCCCAAAGATGCGCTGCGGCTCAGTGCGCCAGCCCGGCGCCAGCGACGATGCGGCGGCTGCTCTCGGCGAGTTCCGCCTTGCGCCGCTGAAGATCGCGGTATAGCAGCTTGCCGCCGCGCTTCACGACGCGCCCGGCGACGAGCACGGTATCGACATTGGTGATCCCGGCATGGAGCACGATGCTGCGCACCGGGTCGACTACCGGAAAAAGATTGAGGTCGTCGGCGCGCAGCATGACGATGTCGGCCAGCTTGCCCGGCGTCAGCGAGCCGATGCGCCGGTCGAGCCCGACCATCTTGGCGCCGTTGATGGTGGCCCAGGCGAGTGCCTCGCGGCAGCCGATCGAGACGCGCTCGGGCGCCTTGCCCGTCTGCACGATCACCCGGTCGTTGTCGAGCGCGCGCTGCGACTGGAGCGCCATGCGCATGTTCGTGAACATGTCGCTGCCGACGCTCGATTCGACGTCGGAGCCAATCGACGGCGCGGATCCCAGCGCGCGCAGCCTTCCGGTCAGGCACGCGCCGAACCCCATCTGCAGCTCGACTTCCGGCGTCACCGTTACGGACGCGCCGTGGTCGACCAGGGCGCGGAGCTGGTCCCCCGCGAGGTTGTTGCCGTGCACGATATTCACCCGCCCGTCGACGAGGCCTTCGGCGACGAGGCGCGGGAAGCCGTCGGGCGTGCGCATGGCGCCGCCGCCGACATGCATGCTGACGACCAGGCCCATCTCGCGCGCCAAGGCGAGGTCGTGCCGGCTCACCTCATATGTCGAATAGGCGGGCCCGAGGATCGCCATGCCGAGCGTGACGAGCGCCTCGCGCGACGGCAGCCGGTCGCGCGCGAGACGCTCGATCACGGCGCGCGGATGGGGGATCTCGCTGAAATGCCTCTGCCCCGGTTTCGGATCGGGCTTGGGCGAGCCGTGCAGGAACACCGCCCTGATACCCGCTTCCTGCAGGCCCTCGATCGCCGCATCGCTATGCGCCGGGGTGGGGTTGTTGTGGCACCAGTCCACCATCGTCGTCACGCCGGAATTGAGCTGGTTGAGCGCGCCGACCAGGTTCGCGATGCGGATATCCGCGGCCGCGAAGCGCGGCGCGATGGCGGCGTGCATGTTGTGCAGGTATTCGGGGATCGTCCAATCGCCGGCGATGCCGCGCAGCGCCGTTTGCCAAGTGTGGATGTGGGCATTGACGAAGCCAGGCATGACGATGGTGTCGCGGGCGTCGATCACCTCGGCATCGGCAGCATCGAGCGACGGCGCGACGGCGACAATGCGATCGTCCTCGACCAGCACATCGCCTTGGCTTAGGTCGCCGACATCATCGTCCATGGCGACGATCGTGCCGGATTTGATCAGCGTGCGAGCCATCCGTGCTCCCGGGCCTCGGGCTTGTCGCGCCGGTTTTCGACGCCACGACACTACGAGCGCCGTTCCCGAGGTGTCAAATGCGCGCCGGGCGTTGACGCCATCGACGCGTTCAACGCATGGTGCGGGGCCATGCCGACCGCGCCGCGCCCGCTCAATCCCGCCGAGAAGCTCGACTGGCTGCGCCTCATCAGGAGCGAGAATGTCGGGCCGGTGACCTTCTATCAGTTGCTGGCGCGCTTCGGCTCGGCCGCCGCCGCGCTGGACGCGTTGCCGGAGATCGCGCGCCGCGGCGGGCGCGACCGGGCGCTGACACTGTTTGCCAAGGCCGCCGCGGAGCGCGAGCTCGCGGCGCTCGACCGTGCCGGCGCCCGGCTGGTCGCCTGGGGCGAGCCCGGCTATCCGCCGGCGCTTGCGGCGATCGACGATGCGCCGCCGCTTCTCTCGATCCGCGGCGATCCCCAGGTGCTGCAGCGGCCGGCCATCGCGGTGGTCGGCGCCCGCAACGCCTCGGCCAATGGCCGGCGCTTCGCCCGCGATATGGCGCTCCAGCTCGGGCAACGCGGCTTGGTCGTCGTCTCCGGTTTGGCCCGCGGCATCGATGCCGCGGCGCATGAGGGGGCGATGCCCACCGGCACCGTCGCAATCCTCGCCGGCGGCATCGACAGCGTTTATCCCGAGGAGAACCGCGAACTGCACGAGGCCATCGCCGAGCGCGGCGCCCTGGCGGCGGAGATGCCGGTCGGCACCGTGCCGCAGGCGCGCCATTTCCCGCGCCGCAACCGAATCATCTCGGGCTGCGCGCTGGGCGTGCTGGTGGTCGAGGCGGCGTTGCGCTCGGGCTCCCTCATCACCGCCCGCTTTGCCCTCGAGCAGGGCCGCGAGGTGTTCGCGGTGCCGGGCTCGCCGCTCGACCCGCGCTGCCGCGGCACCAACGACCTGATCCGCCGCGGCGCCGCCTTGACCGAGACGGCCGAAGACATCCTGGCGCAGATCGAGGTGCAGCTGGCGCCGGCTCCGGCGGGCCGGGCAGACCGGGCTCCGGAAGGTCCGGAACCGGCGCCTGCCGGGGACGGCGAGGTGGCCGCCGCCCGTCGCCGCGTCCTCGAGCGGCTGTCGCCGACGCCGGTGCCGGTCGACGAGCTGATCCGAGAATGTCAGTTAACTCCGGCACTTACGCTAAATGTTTTACTCGAGCTCGAGCTCGCCGGCCGGCTCGAACGGCAACCCGGGAACTTGGTAGCCTTGCTTTAACGACCTTAGGGAACTATCTGTCCCCGGCTTAATTTAACCAGCACCGACATGAACGTCGTCATCGTCGAATCGCCTGCGAAGGCGAAAACCATCAACAAATACCTGGGCAAAGGCTTCAAGGTCCTGGCCAGCTACGGCCATGTCCGCGACCTGCCGGCCAAGGACGGCTCGGTGCGTCCGGACGAGCATTTCGCCATGTCCTGGACGGTCGACGGCAAGGCCGAGAAGCGGCTCAAGGACATCACCGAGGCGGTCAAGGGCGCCGAGCACCTCTATCTGGCGACCGACCCCGACCGCGAGGGCGAGGCGATCTCCTGGCATGTCCGGGAAGTGCTGAAGAACCGCAAGGCGTTGAAGGGCGTCGACGTCAAGCGCGTGGTGTTCAACGAGGTGACCAAGTCGGCGGTGCTCGACGCCTTCCGCCATCCGCGCGAGCTGAACCGCGAGCTGGTCGACGCCTATCTGGCCCGGCGTGCCCTCGACTACCTGGTGGGATTCACCCTGTCGCCGGTCTTGTGGCGCAAGCTGCCGGGCAGTCGCTCGGCGGGCCGCGTCCAGTCGGTGGCGCTCCGCCTCATCTGCGAGCGCGAATCCGAGATCGAGGCGTTCAAGCCACGCGAATACTGGACCATCGAGGTCGAGTTCCAGACGCCCTCGGGCGAGCGCTTCACCGCCCGCCTCACCCATCTCGACGGCAAGCGGCTCGACAAGTTCGACATTGCCGACGAAGCGACGGCGCGCGCCGCCGCCGAGCGCATCCTCCAGCATCAGAATTACGTCGTCGCGGCGGTCGAGAAGAAGCAGATCCGGCGCAACCCGCCGCCGCCCTTCACCACCTCGACGCTGCAGCAGGAGGCCTCGCGCAAGCTCGGCTTCGGCGCCAGCCGGACGATGCGGACCGCCCAGCGCCTCTATGAGGGCGTCGATATCGCCGGCGACACGGTCGGCCTAATTACCTACATGCGTACCGACGGCGTAACCATGTCGAACGAGGCGATTGCGCAGGCGCGCAGCCTCATCGAGAAGCAATATGGCCCCGCTTACCGGCCCGACGAGCCGCGCATCTACAAGACCCAGGCAAAGAACGCGCAGGAGGCGCATGAGGCGATCCGGCCGACCGACATGTTCGGCCGCCCCGAGAAGGTTGCCGGCGATCTCGATCCGGAGCAGCTCAAGCTGTACGAGCTGATCTGGAAGCGCGCGATGGCGAGCCAGATGTCGGCGGCCGTCATCGACCAAGTCGCGGTCGACATCGACTCGCCGGACCAGAAGCTGCAGTTTCGTGCCACCGGCTCTACCATCCAGTTCGACGGCTTCCTCACCCTCTACCGCGAGGACGAGGACGACGTCGAAGCGGACGACGAGAACCGGCGCCTGCCGCCGATCAAGGAACGCGACACGCTCGAGCGCGGCACCGTCGACCCGCAGCAGCATTTCACCCAGCCGCCGCCGCGCTACAGCGAGGCGAGCCTGGTGAAGAAGCTCGAGGAGCTCGGCATCGGCCGTCCTTCCACCTATGCCTCGATCATCCAGGTGCTGCAGGACCGCAAGTACGTGCGGCTCGACAAGAAGCGCTTCATCCCCGAGGACCGCGGCCGCGTCGTGACCGCCTTCCTCCAGAGCTTCTTCGAGCGCTATGTGGAGTACACCTTCACCGCCGACCTCGAGAACAAGCTCGACGAGATCTCCGACGGCCGCATTGCCTGGCAGAAGGTGCTGGAGGATTTCTGGCGCGACTTCTCTGCCGCGGTGGCCGGCACCAAGAACCTGTCGATCACCCAGGTGCTGGAGGCGCTCGACGCAGATCTCGGCCCGCATTTCTTCCCCGTCCCGGCCGATGGGCGCGACCCGCGCCTCTGCCCGGGCTGCAACCTCGGACGCCTCAACCTCAGGCTCGGCAAGTTCGGCGCCTTCATCGGCTGCTCGAGTTATCCCGAATGCCGCTACACCAGGCCGCTCACCCTCGAGAACGGCAACGGCGAGAACGGTAACGGCCACGAGCTGGCCGCCGGGCCGCGCGAGCTCGGCGTCGATCCTGCCACCAACCTCGCCGTCACCGTGCGCAAGGGACCTTACGGCTTTTACATTCAGCGTGGCCAAGGCGACGAGGGCGAGAAGCCCAAGCGCGTGTCCCTCCCCAAGGGGGCTTCACCCATGGAGATCGATCTCGCCGCGGCGCTGAACCTCCTGGCGCTACCGCGCGAGGTAGGCCTCCATCCCGATACGGGCAAGAAGATCATCGCCGCCATTGGCCGTTTCGGGCCCTACGTCAAACATGACGATCTCTACAAGTCGCTCGCCAAAGACGACGACGTGCTCACCATCGGCCTCAATCGCGCCGTGAGCCTGCTGGCCGAGCCCAAAAAGGGCGGCCGGCGTGGGCCGACGCCGCTGCGCGTCCTCGGCAATCACCCATCGGACGGTGCGCCGGTCAACCTGTTCAGCGGCCGCTACGGCCCTTATGTCAGTCATCAGGGCGTCAACGCCACGCTGCCCGGCGAGATCGAGCCCGAGGCAGTGACGCTCGAGCAAGCGGTCGAGCTGCTCTCGGCCAAGAGCGGCGGCAAGCGCAACATCCTGGGCAAGGACAAGAGCAAGGCCTCGCCCGCCCCGAAGAACGAGAAGAAAGGACTGGCCGGCCGTGCCAAAGCGGGTGCCCGCAAAAAGCGGCAAGCGCGCCAGACGCCGGAAGCCGCCGAGTAGCGAGCGAACCGGCGACACGCGCGCCAAGGCACGGCGCTCGCTTGGGCGTTTGCCGACACGCGAGGAAGTTCTCGACTTCATCGCGGAGAGCCCGACCCCGGTCGGCAAGCGCGACATCGTGCGCGCCTTCAAGGTGGCGCCCGCCGAGCGTATCGCCCTCAAAGGCCTGATCAAGGACATCGAGGGCTCGGCCGCGGTCGACCGCGGCCGCAAGCGGCGTTTGGCGCCGGTCGGTGCCTTGCCCGAGATCGGCGTCGTCGAGATCACCGGCATCGACCTCGACGGCGAGATGCTGGGACGCCCCCTGGGCTGGCGGGACATCGAGCATCTGCCCTCCATCTACGTCGTCGCCGAGCGCGGCGCACCGGCGCTCGGCGTCGGCGAGCGCGCCGTGGCGCGCTTCGTCCGGCTCGACGCCAACACCTACGAGGCGCGCATCGTGCGCGCGCTGGGCGGCGCGCCCGACCGCGTGCTCGGCATCTTCCGCCGCGATCGTGATGGCGGGCGGATCGAGCCCACCGACCGCAAGCTGCGCAACGACTTCATCGTCGCCCG
>DASWFH010000528.1:0-4472 GCA_036394355.1 Allostellaceae bacterium
CTCAATCTCGACGAGGTGATCCGCATCATCCGGGAGCACGACGACGCCAAGGAGCGCATGGTGAAGCGCTGGCGCCTCACCGAGGTGCAGGTCGAGGCGATCCTCAACACGCGGCTGCGCGCCCTGCGCAAGCTCGAGGAGATGGTGATCAAGAAGGAGATCGCTGATCTGGCGGTCGAGGAAAAGGCGCTGACCGGCCTGCTCGACGACCAGAAGAAGCAATGGAAGGCGATCGCCGCCGAGCTCGCCGATATCCGCAAGGCGTTCGGCGCCGGGCCGCTCGGCAAGCGCCGCACGCAGATCGGGCATCCGCCGGCGGCGGTCGAATTTCCGGTCGAGGCGCTGGTCGAGCGCGAGCCCGTGACCGTGCTGTGCTCGGCCAAGGGCTGGATCCGCGCGGTCAAGGGCCACAACGTGCCGCTCGCCGACCTGAAATACAAGGAGGGCGACGAGGAGCGCTTCGTCGTGCCGACGGCGACGACCGACAAGCTGATGATCTTCGCCACCAACGGCCGCTTCTATACCGTGTCGGTCGACAAGCTGCCCGGCGGCCGCGGCCATGGCGAACCGCTGCGGCTGATGATCGACCTCGACAACGAGCACGACGTGGCGGCGATCCTGCCCTACAGCGCGGGATCGAAGCTGCTGGTCGCGGCAAGCGACGGGCGCGGCTTCGTCGTGCCGGCCGACGAGGCGCTCAGCCAGACGCGCAACGGCAAGGCGGTGATGACCCCCGGCGACGGCGCGACGGCGCGGGTCTGCGTGCCGGCGGAGGGCGATGCGGTCGCGGTGGTCGGCACCAATCGCAAGCTGCTCATCTTCCCGCTGGCGGAAGTGCCGGAGATGGCGCGCGGTCGGGGCGTCATCCTGCAGCGCTATCACGACGCCGAGCTGAGCGACGCCAAGGTGTTCACCAAGGCCGATGGCCTCACCTGGAAGCAGGGCGAGAGCCGCACGCGCACCGAGACCGACCTGCGGAGCTGGATCGGCGAGCGCGCCGCCAGCGGCCGCGTCGTCCAGGGCTTCCCCAAGAACAACAAGTTCGGCTGAAGGCGCGAGCGCATGAGCGAGCTGGTGATCCTCGACGCCAAGGGGCTGAAATGCCCGCTACCGGTGCTCAAGGCGCGCAAGGCGATGCGCGAAGTCCCGATGGGCGGCGTACTGCGCGTCATCGCCACCGATCCCGGCGCGGTCAAGGATTTCGAGCATTTCTGCAAGACCACGGGCCATCAGCTCATCGACTCGCGCGAAGAGAGCGGTATCCTGGTCTTCGATATCCGCAAGGCGGGCTGAGCGGCGCGAAGCTCCGCCTCAGCGGACCGGGGCCGTCGCCCAGGCTTCGACGCCGCTGTCGGGCAGCCGCAAGGCGTCGAGCAGGCGCGCGAAGGCGACGCCGTTTGCCTTGTTCGGGCAGCCCGACCGCTGCGCGGCGATCGCCTTGTCGTCGAGGACGGGCAGCTCTTCCTCGATGTCGCCGCGCGCCTTGCGCGAGAGCGACCAGCCGAGGGGCGCCTTGTCGTTGACCGTCATGCGAAACGGCACATAGATGCCGCCGAGCTCGTCGATGCGGCGCTTGAGCTGCTTCATCGCCAACGATCCGCGCGCCGAGCGCGTGTTCAAGAGCGTGACGAGCGGGATGGTCAGCTCGCTGCCGAGGCGCGGCGGCGTGCCTGCCTCGCCCGCAAACTTGCGACAACGAGCTGTGACGTAGCTGTCTTCGTCGTCGCCTAACGCTGGATCGCTGCTGATCGTGATCACGAGGAGTTTGCGATCCTTGTCCTTGCCCCAGCGGTGAAGCTGCTCGACGACTTCGACCGCGGTCCCCGCCCCGAAATTCTCGAAATAGCCGCCATCGACGACGCGATCGCGCGCGCCGGTCCGGCATTTGGCGCAGTAGGTCCCACCCGGTCCGACGTAAGGAAAGCGAGCGCTCGTGTAGGTGGCCGTCGCCATCGAGGCCGGATGCCCGAACTGTTCGAAGAAGTCGATGGCGTCGGGAAAGATGTCGCTGGTGATCCGCACGTTGCTCGCGATCACCCGTTGGCCGGTATTGACGGAGGTGCCGTTGAACAGCAGCACCGGATGCCGGCGGCTGTCGCTGTCATAGGCAGGCATGGCGGCGGCGAAGAGCCCGGCTTCGCCCGGCACGGCGTAGCGCCACGCCGCGGTCAGCGACGCCTCGAAGGCCCGTGCGCGGTCCGGCAGCTTCGGCAGCGGGACAAAGCGCTGCGCGAGATCGGGATAGAGCAAAGAGCCGATGGTGCCGCTCAACAAATCCTGGCCAAGCACCGCGCGGGCGCATTGCGTGAAGCCGGCGACGGACTCCGGCGTGTAGCGCAGGCTGATCGGCTTACGCTCGTAATGGATGCAGCGGCGCTGGCTGTCGTCGACACGCATCAAACCATCGAACACCGCACTCCCGATCGTCCCGCCGGACACGCTGCTGATGGCGAAGAGGCTGTCGCGGAAGCTTGGCTCCTGCTCCTGAATGCGCGCCAGCAGGAAGGCGGTCCAGTAGGCGGCGCGAATCCCGCCGCCTTCCGTCGCCACGACGATGATGGGCGGCGCGGCCAGTCGGGCGGGCGCGCTGACGGGCGATTTCGCCCATTGCTCGAATGCCTCGCCGAGCGATCGGTTCTCGGGCGCGGCACCGCCCAGCGCACGAACCCGATGGTTGTCGGTCAGCGGGCTGATGAGGAAGATATAGATCGCGAGCAGCACCAGCACCGGAAGCCGCGACCATTCGCCGAAATAGACCGCGGCCGTGCCGACCGCGACCCAACTTGCCGTCGCCAGGAAGACGAAGTTGAGCGCACCGAATTGCCGTCCGGCATCGGCCGGGTCGATGCACACGAATACGAAGAGCGCCGTCGACAGAGCGACGTTGAGGGCGACGAAGGTCCAGGCAAGTGGCGGAACCCCGCGCAGACCCGCGTGGCGCGGCGGCGCCTCTGGCGACGCATCCCAATGCCGGCCCAGGTCGTCGGCACCGTAGGCATATGCGACCGGTTCGCTCGGGACGTTGAAAGCGCGCCGGCCCGTCAGCCGATACGTCTGCTGCAGGAACCATCGGCGGCGCCAGAAAAAGAGATAACCGAACGCGCCGCCGATCACGATCGTAGCCGCCGCCAAGGCCCAAGCGCGTGCGCAAGCCAGAGCGATCGCCACGGCGGCGAAAGCCGCGAGCCCCAGCGCTCGCGGCACGTAGGTGATGAAGCACGCGATGCGCGCCTTGCTGGCGGCGGCGTCCGGCCGCCGCGGCAGCGGCCGCAGCTCGCGATCCAGGATGAAGCGCGCGCCATAGAAAACATTGAACGCCCACCAGGACAGCGCCGCATAGAAGCCTGCGACGCCGACGGGATTGGCATCCTCGGTCAGGGCGAGCAGCACGTCCTGCATCTGGTCGGTGCCGGCGAGACCCACACCGATGATAAGGACGACGATCACGCTGAAGCGGGTGGGGCCGAGCGTCCAGAAAAGGTCGCGGATAGGATCGAGCCACCGCGCGAGGCGATTGACGAGCGCGCCCATTGTCCCCTCCGCGCTCCAGTGCCGATCTTGGGATGCTGTCCTGCCGTTCGGCGAGCTGTCAACCGGGAAACACCGCCCGGTGGTGCCGAGTCCGAGGCAATGCCGGGGCTTACAACCCGTCGGGCGGCCGCATCCCGGCCTCGCGATAGAAGCGCGCGGCGCCGGGATGAAGCGGGATCGCGACGCCGTCGAAGGCGCTGGCGAGGCGGATGCGCCGGCCGACCGGGTGGGCGGCATCGAGCAGCCGCTTCGTCGCGTCGCGCCACAGCGCCTTGGTGATGGCGTAGACGAGATCGTCATCGATCTCCTCGCGCACCAGCCATAGCGCCATCGTGCTGACCGTGGCGGTATCCTCGTCGATGCCGGGATAGCTGCCGCCAGGGATCACGTCGGTGCCATAGAACGAGAACTTGCGGGACAAGCGCTCGGCGACCTCGCGCGGGATCGGCACCAGCCGCGTGGGGACCGCCGAGCTGATGTCGGCGATTGCCGGAACGGGGTAGCCGCCGACGAGGAAGAAGGCGTCGATGCGCCCTTGCACCAGCCCGTCAGCCGCCTCGGAGAGCCGGAGATACTCGGGCTTCATCTCGCATTCGCTGAGCCCCGCCGCCTCGATCACCATGCGTGCATCGGTGAGGGTGCCGGATTCGGGCTCGCCCAGGGCGACCCGCTTGCCCTTGAGGTCGCGCAGGCTGCGGATCGCGCTGTCGGCGCGAACCACCACATGGACATCCTCGGGGTAGAGCCCGGCGATCGCGCGCAGGTTCTTGAAAGGCCCGCGGCTTTTGAGCAGCGCCGTGCCGCCACTCCTTGCCGCCGCGTCTTCCTTGCCGCCGCCGCAGCGACGCGCGGCGGGAATGCCGCCCGTATAGGCCCAGTAGGCGATATCGGCCTGCGCCAGCGCGGATTCGAGCTGGCCGGCGCTGACCGCGAGCACATTC
>DASWFH010000529.1:0-2080 GCA_036394355.1 Allostellaceae bacterium
CTGCCGCTGCCGTGGCGCGATATGCCGCTGCCGCCGCCGCCGCTCTATGTGCTGGGCGTGTGGACGGCGCTGGTCTCCTCGACCATGTTCATCGGCGGCTATACCTGGAGCGTCGCCGAGGAAGCGCGGCGCATGCGCGACGCCTACACCGCGACGCAGCTGGCGCTCGCCCGCGAGCAGCGCGTCTCCGCCGTGGGCGGCATCGCCGCCGCCGCCGCGCATCAGCTCGGCAGCCCGCTCGCCACCATCGCCGTCGTGGCGAAGGAGCTGGTGCGCGACCTGCCGCCGGGCAGCCCCTATGCCGAGGACGCGCTGCTGCTGCTGAGCCAGAGCGAGCGCTGCCGCACCATCCTCGCCGACCTCGCGCGCCAGCGCGACGGCGAGAGCGGCTCGCCCTTCGCCGGCCTGCCCTTCTCGGCGCTGGTCGAGGCCGCCGGCGAGCCTTACGGCGAGAGCGGCGTCGATGTCGCCTATGCGACGGCGGCGGGACGCGACGCCGATGCGCGCCCGGTCGAGGAGCCGCTGGTGCCGCGCAGCCCCGAGATCATGCACGGGCTCGGCAATCTCATCCAGAACGCCGCCCAGTTCGCGCGGCGCGAAGTGAGCGTCACCACCACCTGGAGCGACGACACCGTCGCGGTCGACATCGTCGATGACGGTCCGGGCTTCCCGCCGCAGGTGTTGGCGCGCATCGGCGAGCCCTATATTTCCGGGCGCGGCGGCGGCGAGACGCAGCACATGGGGCTCGGCATCTTCATCGCGCAGAGCCTGCTGGAGCGCACCGGCGCCCGCGTCAGCTTCGCCAATCTGCCCGATGGCGGCGCGCAGGTCGTGGTTGAATGGAGACGAACCATGCTCGAAGGCGTGGAAGGCAAACCGACGATGAAAGAGACGGCATAATGAGCGAAGACACCAGCACGCAGACCACCACGCCCGAGATCAGCGGGCCCTCCGCCCTCGACGGCCTGCCCGACAGCGAGCGCAGCCTTCTGCTCGTCGATGACGACGCGCCGCTGTGCCAGCGCCTGGCGCGCGCCATGGAGCGGCGTGGCTTCATCGTCGCCACCGCGGACAGCGTCGCCGCCGGCATCGCCGCCGCCACCGCGCATCCGCCTGCCTTCGCCGTGGTCGACCTTCGCCTGTCCGACGGCAACGGCCTCGAGATCGTCAAGACCGTGCGCAAGGCGCGGCCCGGCGCGCGCATCGTCATGCTGACCGGCTATGGCAACATCGCCACCGCCGTCGCCGCGGTGAAGGCGGGCGCGATCGACTACCTGCCGAAGCCGGCCGACGCCGATGCGGTCGAGCGCGCGCTCCTCGCCAGCGAATTGGCGCTGCCGCCGCCGCCGGCGGATCCCATGTCCGCCGACCGCGTGCGCTGGGAGCATATTCAGCGCGTCTTCGAGCAATGTGACCGCAACGTCTCCGAGACGGCGCGCCGGCTCAAGATGCACCGCCGCACCTTGCAGCGCATTCTCGGCAAGCACGCGCCGCGCAACTAGACCGCCGCCCCGCTGCGGCGGCGCCGGCACGTGCGCGGCGCGGCGTCATCGGCTCATGTCTGCAGGAAGCCCAATTGGCTCCCTTCGAGGATGAGGCAGGTGAGCCGGCCGCTGGCGAAGGCGCCGGTATCGATGCCGATGCGGTTGCGCTTCACCTCCGGCCGCGGCGTTATGGTGTGGCCGTGCACGACGATCTTGCCGAAATGCTCCTCGGAGAGCAGGAAGTCGTCGCGGATCCACAGCAGGTCCTGCGCGGCCTGCTGGTCGAGCGGCAGGCCGGGCCGCACCCCGGCATGGGCGAAGAAATAATCGCCCTCCTCGTGGGTGAGCGCGAGGCCCTGCATGAAGCGGCGATGGCGCTGCGGCAGCCGTTCCGCGAGCTCGCCCTGGGCGCGGGCGAGCTCGCGCGGGTTCATCGGCGCGTCGGGCGGGCGCACGCCATAGCTGTGCAAGGTCTGGGCGCCGCCATAGAACAGCCAGGCCGGCCCGATGGCCGTATCCTCGAGGAAGCACAGCAGGCTCTCCTCGTGGTTGCCCTTGAGGTAGACGCTCTCGAAGCTGGGCAGCGGCTCGTCGAG
>DASWFH010000530.1:0-6847 GCA_036394355.1 Allostellaceae bacterium
GGCTGGGACATCGACATCCTCACCGAGGCCGAGGAGAGCGAGCGCCGCACCGAGGAGTTCCGCACGCGCAGCAAGATGTTCATCGACGCGCTTGACGTCGACGACGTCATCGCCCACCTGCTGGTCACCGAGGGATTCACCTCGGTCGAGGAAGTCGCCTTTACGCCACTCAACGAGCTGGCGCGCATCGAGGGCTTCAACGAAGATGTCGCGAACGAGCTGCAGCAGCGCGCCCGCACCTTTCTCGACGAGCAGAACGTCAAGCTCGAGGCGCGCCGCAAGGAGCTGGGCGTTAGCGACGACATCGCCGCCATCGCCGGCGTGACGCCGGCGCTGCTGGCGGCGGTCGGCGAGAAAGGCGTCAAGACGCTCGACGACCTAGCCGATCTCGCCGGCGACGAGCTCGTCGAGATGGCGCAGCCGACGGTGAAGCTCGACCAGGAACAGGCGAACGCCATCATCATGGCGGCGCGCGCCCATTGGTTTGCCGACGGGAGCACCGGCGCCGCGGGCGGCGCGGCCGCAGTGGAGTAGGGCCAAGGGTGGCCGCGGCGAGGCAGCACGACGAGGACACCGAGAGCGGGCCGCTGCGCCGCTGCCTCGTCACCGGCGAAAGTCGTGCAAAAGCAGAACTTCTTCGCTTCGTCGTCGCGCCGGACGGCAGGCTGGTGCCGGATGTGGCGGGTCGGCTGCCCGGCCGGGGTTTGTGGTTGACGGCGCGGCGCGATATAGTGGTCGCAGCAGTGACCAAGCGGCTCTTCGCCCGGGCGGCGCGACAGGCGGTCATCGTCGAGGATGGCTTGGTTGATCGCGTCGAGGCCTTGTTGGCGCAGCGTTGCCGTGACCATATCGGCCTGGCGCGACGTGCCGGCCAGGCGGTCATGGGTTTCGTCAAGGTGCAGGCCGCGCTGGCGGCCGGCAAGGCGGCGGTGCTGGTCGCCGCGACCGACGGCGCCGCCGATGGCCGCGGCAAGCTCGAGGCCGCCGCGCCGGGCCTGCCGCTGGTCGAGTGTTTAACGAGCGTCGAGCTGGGCGCGGCTTTCGGGCGCGAGCATGTGGTGCATGCGGCGCTGGCGACAGGGCGGCTTGCCGAGATGTTCGTCGGTGATGCGATGCGGCTCGCCGGTTTTCGCCCGCGCGCCGCGGAACAATTTTCGGATGCGGCACGGCCGCAGCACAGGAAAGAGTGACGGTACCGAGTAACGATGACCGATAACAGCGATCACGACACCAAACGCCCGCTGAGCCTGGGTCGCCCGAGCGGCAGCCGGCTCGAGCTGCGCAAGCCGATCGAGACCGGCCAGGTGCGGCAGAGCTTCCCGCACGGCCGCTCCAAGACGGTCCAGGTCGAGGTGCGCCGCAAGCGCGCCGTGCCGCCGGGCCTGGCCGAGCGGCCCGACGCGCCGGCGCCCAACGAGGCGGCGAAGCCAGCAGCGGGCTCGGCGACGCCCGCGGCGCAGCCGACGCGGCGCCCGATGGTGCTGCCGCGCGGCCTCACCGCGGAGGAGCGCGCCGGCCGGGTGCGCGCGCTGAAGGGCGCCATCCGCGCCGACGAGGATGCGCGCAAGCAGGCCGTCATCGACGCCACCCGCGAGCGCGAGGAAGAGGCACGGCGCGCCGAAGAGGAAGGCCGTCGCCGGGTCGAGGATGAGGCTAAGCGCAAGGTCGACGAAGAGGCCAAGCGCAAGACGGAAGAGGACACCAAGCGCAAAGCAGAGGACGAATCCCGCCGCCAGATGGCGGAGCGCGCCGGCAAGGCGGCGGCCGACAAGGTCGCGGCGCTGACCGCGGCCGGCAAGGTGAAGGTCGAGGACGAAGGCGAGGAGGAGGCGACGCCGCGGCGCGGCGGCCTGCGCGCCGACATCAAGAAGGCGCCGACGCCCACCCGCCGCGACGAGCCGCGCCGCCGCACCGGCAAGCTCACCGTCACCAAGGTGCTCAACGAGGAGGACGGCGAGCGCATGCGCAGCCTCGCCTCGGTGCGCCGCGCCCGCGAGCGCGAGAAGCAGCGCCTGCTTCAGGCGCAGCAGGAGCCGACCAAGATCGTCCGCGACGTCGTCGTGCCCGAGACCATCACGGTGCAGGAGCTCGCCAACCGCATGGCCGAGCGCGGCGCCGATGTGATCAAGGCGCTCATGCGCATGGGCGTGATGGCGACCATCAACCAGGCGATCGACGCCGACACGGCCGAGCTGCTGGTGACCGAGTTCGGCCACAAGATCAAGCGCGTCTCCGAATCGGACGTCGAGATCGGCCTCAAGGGCGACGACGATGCCGAGGAGAACCTCGCCTCGCGCCCGCCCATCGTCACCATCATGGGCCATGTCGATCATGGCAAGACGTCGCTGCTCGACGCGCTGCGCGACACCGACGTGGCGAGCGGCGAGGCCGGCGGCATCACCCAGCATATCGGCGCCTATCAGGTGCAGCTGAAGAGCGGCCAGCGCATCACCTTCATCGACACGCCGGGCCACCAGGCCTTCACCGCGATGCGCGCGCGGGGCGCGCATGTCACCGACATCGTCGTGCTGGTGGTCGCCGCCGATGACGGCATCAAGGAGCAGACGGTCGAGGCGATCCGCCACGCCAAGGCGGCGAAGGTGCCGATCATCGTCGCCATCAACAAGATGGACAAGCCCGACGCCAAGCCCGACCGCGTGCGCCAGGAGCTGCTGCAGCACGAGATGGTGGTCGAGAAGCTCGGCGGCGACGTGCTCGACGTCGAGGTCTCCGCCACCAAGAAGACCGGCCTCGACAAGCTCGAGGAGGCGATCCTGCTGCAGGCCGAGATCCTCGATCTCAAGGCCAACCCGGACCGCCCGGCCGAAGGCACGATCATCGAAGCCAAGCTCGAGCGCGGTCGCGGCCCGGTCGCGACCGTGCTGATCAAGCGCGGCACGCTGCATGTCGGCGACATCTTCGTCGCCGGCAGCGAATGGGGCCGCGTGCGCGCGCTCATCGACGAGCGCAACAACAACCTGAAAGAGGCGAGCCCGGCGACGCCGGTCGAAGTGCTCGGCCTCAATGGCATGCCGCTCGCCGGCGACGATTTCGTCGTCGCCGAGAACGAGACGCGCGCGCGCGACATCGCCGATTATCGCCAGCGCCGCCGGCGCGAGCAGCAGGCCGCGGCCGGCGCCCGCGGCACGCTCGAGCAGATGTTCTCGCAAATCGCCGCCGGCGGCGCCAAGGAACTCGCCGTCGTCGTCAAGTCCGACGTGCAGGGCTCGCTCGAGGCGATCACCGCCTCGCTCGACAAGATCGGCACCAACGAAGTGGCGGTCCGCGTGCTGCATGCCGCGGTGGGCGGGATCAACGAGAGCGACGTCATCCTGGCGAAGGCGTCGAACGCGGTGATCATCGGCTTCAACGTGCGCGCCAACCCCCAGGCGCGCGACATGGCCCGGCGCGACAATGTCGAGATCCGCTATTACTCGATCATCTACAACGTGATCGACGACATGAAGGCGGCGTTGTCGGGCCTGCTCGCACCGAGCCTGCGCGAGCGCTTCCTCGGCAATGCCGCGATCCGCGAGGTCTTCACCGTCAGCAAGGCCGGCAAGGTGGCGGGCTGCATGGTGACCGAGGGCGTGGTGCGCCGCGGCGCGCGCGTCCGCCTGCTGCGCGACAACGTCGTCATCCACGAGGGCAGCCTCAAGACGCTGAAGCGCTTCAAGGACGAGGTGCGCGAGGTGCGCGAGGGCTTCGAATGCGGCATGGCCTTCGAGAACTACCAGGACATCCAGGTTGGCGACACCATCGAGTGCTTCGAAATGGAGGAGGTCGCCCGCGCGCTGTAGCGCGGCGATGCTTCAAGCGAGCTCACAGATCCCCTCACTCTCCCGCTGATGAGAGCGACCGCATGCGGGTCGCTCTCCCGCTCCCCGGCGGGGAGAGGGCCGGGGTGAGGGGGCGAGATAAATCTCATGCGCAAACACGAGAGAAACCGCGAGCCGGGCCAGCGACAGTTGCGGGTGGGCGAGGAGCTGCGCCATGCCCTGGCGCACATTCTTCAGCGCGGCGAGTTGCGTGATCCGGCGCTGCAGGAGGTTACGGTGACGGTGACGGAGGTGCGGGTCAGCCCGGATCTCAAGCACGCCGTCGCCTATGTCATGCCGTTGGGCGGGCGTCATGCCGCCGAAGTCATCGAGGGGCTGACGCGCAGCGCCGGCTATTTGCGCGCACAGCTCGCGCGCGAGGTGCCGCTGCGCTTCACCCCTGGGCTCGCCTTCGCCCTCGACACCTCCTTCGACCATGCCATCCGCATCAACGAGCTGCTGCACCGGCCCGAAGTCGAGCGCGACCTGGCGCAACCGGAGGCGGATACGCCGGAGGAGTCCGACGGCGATGGCGCGTAGGCGGCGCGGCGTGCCGCTCCATGGCTGGCTCGTTCTCGACAAGCCGCCGGGCATGACCTCGAGCCGCGCCGTGGCCGCGGTGCGGCGCGCGCTCGACGCCGAGAAGGCCGGGCATGGCGGCACGCTCGACCCGCTCGCCACCGGTGTGCTGCCGATCGCGCTGGGCGAGGCCACCAAGACCGTGGCGTGGACCATGGCGGGGCGAAAGATCTATCGCTTCACGCTGCGCTGGGGCGAGGCGCGCGACACCGACGACACCGAGGGCAAGGTCACCGGGACGAGCCCGGTGCGGCCCGATGCCGCGGCGATCGCGCGCGCGCTGCCACGCTTCATCGGCGACGTCATCCAGCGCCCGCCCGCCTTTTCCGCGCTGAAGCTCGACGGCGAGCGCGCCTATGACCTGGCGCGCGACGGCGTTGCCGTCGCGCTGGCGCCGCGGCCGGTGCGCATCGACGCGCTTCGATGTCTCGGCCAGCCCGACGCCGACCATGCCGAGTTCGAGGCGGTGGTCGGCAAGGGGACCTATATCCGTGCCCTCGGCCGCGACCTCGGCGAAACGCTCGGCACCTGCGCCCACGTCACCGCGCTGCGCCGTCTGGCCGTCGGCCCCTTCGCCATCGCGGACGCGATTTCCCTGGATAAACTGGCAGCGCTCGGGCATAGTGCCGCCGCTTCCGGGCACCTTCTTCCGATCGAGACCGCGCTGGACGACATCCCGGCGCTGGCCTTGACGGAAGCCGAGGCCCACCGCTTGCGTCGCGGCCAGACCGTGACGCCGTTGCAGCCCTCCGATCGGGCGCGCATCGATCAACTCGGCGACGGCGCGACGCTCTGCGCCACCATCGGCGGCAAGCTGGTGGCTCTGGTCGAGGTGGCAGCGGGTGGGCTGCGGCCGGTGCGAGTCTTAAACCTTTGACCCAACAGGAGATACCGATGTCGATAGCGCTCGCGCGCAAGCAGGAGCTCGTCAAGGAATACGCCCGCAAGGACGGCGACACCGGCTCGCCGGAAGTGCAGGTCGCGATCCTCAGCGAGCGCATCAAAAACCTCACCGATCATTTGGCGACGCATCCCAAGGATTTCCATTCGCGGCGCGGCCTCTTGGTCATGGTCGGCCAGCGCCGCCGCCAACTCGATTATCTGAAGCGCTCCGACCCCGGCCGCTACGAGCAGGTGATCGAGCGCCTGGGGTTGCGTCGCTGAGCGCGGCTGCCGGCCGGCGGCGGATCGGGACCACCGGCCATCTGCATTCTGTGCCAGGGTTTTCACGCCGCTCCGGCGGCGCCACATCATGGCTCGTCCATTCCGGGCGCGCCGCAGCGATGGCCATGACGGCCGGTCGTGCCGCGCCCCACAGGCATTTCTGAAGAAGGAAAGAGAGAGATGTTCGACGTACACCGCAAAGAGCTGATGTGGGGCGGCCGCCGCCTCGTGCTCGAGACGGGCAAGATTGCACGCCAGGCCGACGGCGCCGTGATGGCGACTTACGGCGAGACGACGGTGCTGTGCACCGCCGTCGCCAACAAGCAGGCGAAACCGGGGCAGGATTTCTTCCCGCTCACCGTCAACTACCAGGAGAAGACCTTCGCCGCCGGCAAGATTCCCGGCGGCTTCTTCAAGCGCGAGGGCCGTCCTTCGGAGAAGGAGACGCTGACCTCGCGCCTCATCGACCGGCCGATCCGCCCACTCTTCGCACCGGGCTTCCGTAACGAGACGCAAGTCGTCTGCACCGTGCTGTCGCACGATCTCGAGAACGATCCCGATATCGTCGCCTTGGTCGGCGCCTCGGCGGCGCTGACCCTGTCGGGCATCCCGTTCGTCGGGCCGATCGGTGGCGCGCGCGTCGGCTACATCGACGGCCGCTACGTGCTCAACCCGAAGCTCGAGGAAATGCCGAACTCGCAGCTCGACCTCATTGTCGCCGGGACCCAGGAAGGCGTGCTGATGGTGGAGTCGGAGGCGAAGGAGCTCTCCGAGGATGTGATGCTCGGCGCCGTCATGTTCGGCCACCAGCAGTTCCAGCCGGTGCTGCAGGCGATCATCGAGTTCGCCGAGGCCGCGGCCAAGGATCCGTGGGATCTGCCGCCGCCCGCGCCGGAGGCGGAGGAGATCGAGCGCAAGGTGCGCCAAGCCGTGAGCGCCGACCTGGCCGCCGCCTACCGCGAGCGCCAGAAGCAGCTGCGCACCGAGCGGATCGGCGCGGCCAAGGCCAAGCTCGAGGCGCTCTTCCCCGAGGACGCGCAGCGCCAGATCGCGGCCAAGGTGTTCAAGGAGATCGAGAAGGACATCGTGCGCGGCGCTATCCTCAAGGGCGAGCCGCGCATCGACGGGCGCGACACCAAGACCATCCGCCCCATCGTCTGCGAGGTCGGCGTGCTGCCGCGCGCCCACGGCTCCGCGATCTTCACCCGCGGCGAGACGCAGGCGATCGTGGTGACGACGCTCGGCACCGGGCAGGACGAGCAGATCATCGACGCGCTCGAGGGCGA
>DASWFH010000531.1:0-4959 GCA_036394355.1 Allostellaceae bacterium
GTCGGGTTCTGATAATCCTCGGCGCGCTCGAAATTGTGGAACACGTGGGCGCCGCCGCCGGTGAAGAAGGTCTCCGACGGGCTGCCTGAATAGCGGCGCTGCATGGCCGCATCGAGCATCGGCTGCAGCGTGCGATCGCCGGCGCCGGCGAGATACTCGGCCGACCAGCGCCGCAGCGGATCCTGCGTCGCGGCGGCCTCGATGTGGAGCTTGGCGCTCGGCAGCGCGGCCAGGTCGTGATGCAGCTCGGCGATGACGCCGAGATAGGTCACCAGCGTGCGCAGCTTCGCCGTCGATCCCAGGATCAGCTTCGCGCCGGAATTGATGTCGAAGGGCTGGTCGAGGCTGTCGGCATGGATGCGCACGTAATTGCGGTCGCCACCGCGCTCGTAAAGGACGACGCTGTACGCGACCTCCGCCGGATCCGCGCTGCCCAGCAGCTTGTCGCCGACCAGGCCGAGCGACTTGACGGCGTCGCGGTCCTTGAGGCGCGCAAGCACGCCGGCGACACGCTCCTGCGCCGCGGCGTCGATGGTCGCGTCTGCGGCGAGGTCCATGCGGTCGAGGCTGTAGAGATTGGCGGCGCCCAGGGCGGTCATGAGCTCGGTGCGCACGGCATCGACCGCCTTGCGCTCGACGAAGGATGAAGCCGGGGGTGACGGCGGCGCGCTGCGGAAGCGCAGATCGGATTTGAGCGCAACGTCGCGCAGCACCGGCCCGATCACGCCGGCGGCGCCCAGCCGGCGCAGGTAGCCGTTGGTTAGCGCCTGCAGCGCACCGCGGCCGGTATTGAGGTAGTAGGACGGCCGGCGCTGTGCGATGAGCAGGCTCAGCGCCTGCTTGTAGATCTCGCCGCGGCGTTCCAGGCCGACGCCGGCCGGCGACGGCGCCGCGAGCGCCCGGTTGGCTTCGGCGAAATCGGTGCCGTACCAGGCGAGGAGGCCGTCGCCGAGCCCGATCACCTCGCCATACCCCGGGCGCGAGCCGAGGGGCGTCGAGTTCAGGTAGGTGGTGAGGATCTGCTGCTGCGTCGCCAGCGTCTCCGGACCATCGAGGTAGGTGCGCGCCGTCGCCGTCGACAACTGGCGGAGCTTCTCGACCAGGCCTTCCGTGCGGCCACCCGGCGAGTGGCGGAACTTCTCGATTTGCGTGGCGAGCGTGCTGCCGCCGCCGTTGCCGAGGCTCGGGTCGACGTACTTGCCGGCGCGGCCGAGCGCGGCCATGCCGAGGCGCCGCCATTCGACCGCCGGATTGCGGTTGGGCCGCTCGGGGTCGAGCAGGTCGCGGTCCTCGATGAAGCGCAGGGTGTGGACGACCAGGGGCGGGATCGCGGCAAAGCTCGGATAGGCCGCGCTCGGGTAGCGCGCCGCCTCGAGCGGCGTCCCCGTGCGGTCGCGCAGCACCAGCCCGGCCTGCGCCTTCTCGTGATAGACAGCATAGCCGCCGGCATCGATGAAGCGGCCGAGCAGCGGCGACTGACGCGCCTGACGCTCGACCACGAAATTGCGGACGGCCAGCCGGTCGATGAAGGAAGGGAGCTGGGCGTAGCCAAGGCGCCGGTCATAAGGGCCGGCCTCGGGAAAGCGGATCGCGGCGCTCAGGCCCGGCTCGACCGTGAACGTCATGTCCTTGACGGCGCGGGAGATGAAGAGCGACTGCAGCAAGGAGGTACTCGCCTCATAGGCGGCGGCCCATCCCAGGAGGACGAGCGTAGCGGCCACTGCCAGGCCGAAGGTCACGCGATCAAGGCGCCCCGTGGCACAGTTCGGCCCGTTGGCGGCGAGCCGACGCTGGGCATCGGCGGCGATCCGCCGGCGCGACGAAGGCGCTTGCGGCGCAGTCAGTTCAGTCACAACGAGCTTCCCGATAGACTTTTTTGGTTCGGCAATACGCCGTCCATAAAATCTAGGCGCGCCCCCTGCACGTTGAAATGACTATTTAGACGCAAGCGCGGCGCTATTTCGGAATAGCTGCCCCGCGCGGGCGCGATGCTCGAGCCGCGAGCCTCTTTCGTGACGCGGCTGTTCGGCCCGACCCTCGGGAAGCGGAGCGTCGCCAAGCGGGACATCGTCGAGGTCAGGTTAAAGCCGGTGCGGGCAACTCCTGGCGCAAGCGCGACGAGGTCCAGGTGCGCGCCACCGCCGCTCTCCTTAACCTGACGGTAGCGGGACTGTCGCACGACGAGATGGCCTGGCTGGCGCAAGCCGTGCAGGCGATGGTCGCGGCCGCCTGAGCCGCGCCTGCCGTTAAGGTGCCGGCAGCTGCTTCAGCACCTCCCGCGCCCGCGCCGCATCCTCGGCAATCTGCGCTTTGAGCGCATCGATGCCGGGAAATTTTCTTTCGGGCCGCAAATGCTCGATCAAGGCGATACGAAGATGCCGACCATAGAGATCGCGGTCGAAATCGAACAGATGCGCCTCGAGGCGAAGATCGCTGCCCCCGAAGGTTGGGCGGCGGCCGAGATTGGCGACGGCGTCATGCCAGAGCGTGTGCCCGCCCTCCTCGATGCCGGCACGCACGGCGTAGACACCAGCGGCCGGGCGCAGGTAGTCGTCGAGCATGAGGTTCGCCGTAGGGAAGCCGATGGTGCGGCCGCGCGCATCGCCGCGTTGGACGCGGCCCTCGATCTCCCAGAAGCGCCCGAGCAGCGCCGCCGCCTCACGAGGGTTTCCGGCCGCGAGAAGCTCGCGGATGCGCGTCGAGGAGTAGACGGCGCCCCCGGCCGCCGCGATCGGACCGACCACGGTGACACCGAAGCGCAGATCCGCGCCGCGCGCCTGGAGCAGCGTCGGCGTGCCGCGCCGCTGCCGGCCGAAGACGAAATCGTAGCCGACCACGGCGTGGCGCATGCCGAGGTTGCGGACGAGCACGGTCTCGATGAAGTCCTCCGCGCTCCTGGCCGCGAAGGCGAGGTCGAAATGCAGCGTGAACAGCAGATCGACGCCGAGCGCCTCGAGATGCCGCGACTTGGCGCGGAACGGCGTCAGGCGAAAGGGCGGGTCGTCCGGCCGGAACATACGGCGGGGATGCGGCTCGAAGGTGAGGACCGCGTGGGGCACGCCGGCGGCACGAGCAATCCGGCCGGCCTCGCCGATCACCGCCTGATGGCCGAGATGGACGCCGTCGAAATTGCCGATGGCGACGACCGCCCCGCGCTCCGCGGCGGCCGCCGTGTCATGGCGGAAGATGCGCATGGACCGGGAAAATATCGTGTCGGCCGGGCGCTGGATAGGGGACCAGTCGGCCCTCAGCCGCGCGAGGGCACCATCACCAGGGCGTCGCCGTCGATCACCACGGTGTCGCCGACGCGGCACACCGTCTTCAGCATCACCCGCGCCTTGTCGCGGATGATCTCGGTGACGGTGACGCGCGCCTCGACCTTGTCGCCGATGCGCACCGGCGCGCGGAAGCTCAGGTTTTGCGTCAGATAAATCGTGCCCGGACCCGGCAGGCGCGAGGCGATGGTGGTGGAGAGAAAGCTCGCCGAGAGAATGCCGTGGACGATGCGGCCCTTGAAGCGGGTGGTTCGGGCATAGGCCTCATCGAGATGGACCGGGTTATGGTCGCCGGAAATGTCGGCGAATTGGACAACATCGGCCTCGGTGACGGTGTGCTCGTAGGCGGCCGTCATGCCCACCGCGAGATCCTCGAGGGCGTAGCCGGCACTATTCTTCTCCTCGCCGACGCGAACGTCGTCCATCCGACACTCCAAAAGCCGAGGAACTTGCTGCGCCGTTAGACGGATCACCGCCGGCGTTGTGCGTCGCAAATTAACCGCAAGGGGGACCCCCTGCAAGCCAATGCTCGCGCTTAGGTGCTAAGCTAACGTGTATGTGGGGCGTTCGTCTCGCAGCTGCGAGAGATTCTCAGCCGCGCGGCGGGCGCGGCGCGATCGGCAACAGCGCGGCGAGGCCGAGCTGCTCCTCGAGCAGCGCCGCGGCGGCGAGGAGCGCCTGCTCGCCCCGGGGCCGGCCGACGAGCTGCAGCCCGACGGGCAGCCCGGCCCGGGTGAAGCCGCAGGGCAGCGACAGCGCCGGGCAGCCCGTCAGGGTCACCGCATAGCTCATGCCGAGCCAGTCGACATAATTGTCGAAGCGCCGCCCGGCGACCGCCTCGACATAGCGCTGCTCGACCGGGAAGGGCGGCAGGATGACCGCCGGCGTCGCCAGCAGGTCGTAGCGCCTGAAGAAATCGGCGACCCGGCCGTAGAGCGCCGAGCGCTCGCGCAAGGCGCGCCCCACCGCCGCGCCGTCGAGCTTGAGGCCGAGCTCGATGTTCCAGATGACCTCCGGCTTGATCCGGGCGCGGTGCTCGGCGAGCAGCGGCGCGTAGGCGACGACGAAGCGCAGGGCGCGCAAGGTCTGGAAGATCTCGCCCGCACCGGCGAAATCG
Source organism: Allostellaceae bacterium (assembly GCA_036394355.1). Lineage (GTDB taxonomy): Bacteria > Pseudomonadota > Alphaproteobacteria > ATCC43930 > CGMCC-115725 > DAHUYF01. The sequence continues at coordinate 4,393 of DASWFH010000531.1, forward strand.
GGCGCCGCTTCCTCGACGGCGACGCCGCGCTCGGCCAACCGCCGCGCCGCGGCGCCGGCAATGTCGCGCACTTCCGGCTCGACCGGCAGGAACCCGAGATCGGCCGAGAAGCCGATGCGGCGCGGCGCCTCGGGCGCGAGCGCCGCGTCGAGATAGCCCTGGCGCGGCGGCTCGAGCGAGAGCGGATCGCGCGGGTCGAACACCGCCATGGCGTCGAGCATGAGCGCGGCATCGGCGACGTTCCGCGCCATCGGGCCGGCGACGCCGAGATTGTCGAAAGCCCCCGGGCCGGGCCCGTGCGGCACCACGCCCGCGCTGGGCCGCAAGCCCACCACCGAGCAGAAGCTGGAGGGGATGCGCAGGCTGCCGCCGAGATCGCTGCCATTGGCGAGCCACACCTCGCCGGTGGCGAGCGCGACGGCAGACCCGCCCGACGAGCCGCCGCAGCTCATCGCGGTGTTCCAGGGGTTCAGCGTCCGGCCGAACACCTCGTTGAAGGTGTTGGCGCCGGCGGCGAATTCGGGCGCGTTCGAGCGCGCCAGCACGATGCCGCCGTTGCGCTCCAGC
>DASWFH010000532.1:0-2718 GCA_036394355.1 Allostellaceae bacterium
GCGGCGAGCAGCATGCCCGGCGCGGCGTAGTGGCGGCGCATGTAGTCGGCGACCGTGTCGCGACCGATGCGCCCGATGATCTCGGCCCGGCCGAGCACCGGCCGGCCCATCGCCTGGTTGGGGTAGGCGCGCTCCTGGAACAGGTCGAAGATGATGTCGTCCGGCGTGTCGATCGCCTGGCCGATCTCCTGCAGGATGACCGTGCGCTCGCGCTCGAGCTCCTTGGGGTCGAACACCGAGTGCTGCAGGATGTCGGCGAGGATATCGACGGCGAGCGCCGCGTCCTCCTTGAGCACCTTGGCGTAGTAGGCGGTGTGTTCGCGCGAGGTGTAGGCGTTGAGATGGCCGCCGACGGCCTCGATCTCGGCGGCGATATCGAGCGCGGAGCGCCGCTCCGTGCCCTTGAAGGCCATATGCTCGAGCAGATGGGCGACGCCGTTGACCTCGGCCGGCTCGTGCCGGGTCCCGACATCGACCCAGACGCCGAGCGACACGGTCTCGACGCTGTCCATCGTGTCGGTGAGGACGCGCATGCCGTTCTCGAGCGTGGTCACGCGCACCGTCATGCCGCGCCTCCCCTTGCCGTACCCCGCGCGTGGGCACGCACGTGATTCTCGACCGCGCGCAGGTCGTTGGGCAGAGCGGTGATCCGCTCCGGGCGGGACATGAGATCGGCGAGGCGCGGCGGCAGCGCGGGGCGCCGGCCGGTCGCGCTCTCGACCGCCTCGGGGAACTTCGCTGGATGCGCGCAGGCGAGCGATACCATCGGCGCCGCGCGGTCCTGCCGAACCGCCTGCGCCGCCGCCAGCGCCACGGCGCTGTGCGGATCGATGAGCTCGCCGGTGCTGCGCCAGGTCTCGGCGATGGTCGCGCGCGTCGCCTCGTCATCGACGCGATGCGCGTTGAAGAGCCGCCGCGCTGACTGCCATTCCGCCTCGGTCGCCGGCAGCGTGCCGGTCTGGCGGAAAGCGGCGATGGCGTCGGCCACCGCCGCGCCGTTCTGGCCCTTGAGCTCGAACAGCAGGCGCTCGAAATTGCTGGACACCTGGATGTCCATGCTGGGGCTGAGGCTCGGCTCGACGCCTTGGATGGTCATCGTTCCCTGATTGATGAAGCGCGCGAGGATGTCGTTGCGATTGGTGCCGATGATCAGCTCGGCAACCGGCAGGCCCATGCGCCGCGCCACATGGGCGGCGAAGACATTGCCGAAATTTCCGGTCGGCACGCTGAAGCCCACCTTGCGGTCGGGCGCGCCCAGCGCCACCGCAGCGACGAAATAATAGACCACCTGGGCCATGATGCGCGCCCAGTTGATCGAATTGACCGCCGACAGGCTGAAGGCATCGCGGAAGCGCGTGTCGGCGAACATCGCTTTTACCAGGTCCTGGCAGTCGTCGAAGGTGCCATCGATGGCAACGGCATGCACATTGGGCGCAGCGACCGTGGTCATCTGCCGGCGCTGCACCTCGGAGATGCGGCCGCGCGGATAGAGGATGAAGACGTCGAGCGCGGCGCGGTCGCGACATGCCTCGATCGCCGCCGAGCCGGTGTCGCCGGAGGTGGCGCCGATGATCGTGACCCGCTCGCCGCGTTGCGCCAGCACATGGTCGAAGAGCCGCCCCACCAGCTGCAAGGCATAGTCCTTGAAGGCGAGGGTCGGGCCATGGAACAGCTCGAGCAGCCAGAGATCCGGCGCCAGCTGCTTCAGCGGCGCCACCGCCGCATGGCCGAAGCCGGCATAGGCCGCATCGACGAGCCGCCGCAACGCAGCCGCGTCGATCGTCTCGCCGATGAAGGGAGCAATCACCGCAACGGCGATCTCCGCATAGGACCGGCCGGCGAGCGCGCGGACCTGGTCGGCGTCGAAACGTGGCCACTGCGCCGGTACGTAGAGCCCGCCATCGCGCGCCAGCCCGGCGAGCAGCATCTCGTCGAAGCCGAGGCGTTCGGGCGGTGAGCGGCCGTCGCGGGTGCTGATGTAGTGCACGAATCTTCCAGGCGGCTGGGAGAGGGGGTGCAGGGTATCGTCCCGGACCGTGCGCCGCAACACCCGGGGCCCTGCCGGGCGCCGGCCACCGGGCGGCCAGATTTGGCTTTGTTTCGTAATTTTCAGGTTTGCTCGGATCCGAGTTCCCCTTTCTGATGGTTTAACGTAATATGCGTTCACTGTGCGTACATGCGACCGGGCAGCGCCATTGTCAAGCCGCCATGGCCATCCGGTGCGCCGAGAAGGGCCCCATAGCGCAGGCCGGGTGGCATTGTGGTCGCGAGACGAAGCGGCCGAAGAATGCTCTGCAGGAGATGCTTTTGCGGTTTGTCACGACGGCGACGTTTGCATTTTTGTGCGTCGGCGGGTTGGGCTCCGCGGTTCTGAGCGCCGAGCGCGTTGTCGCAGATGAAAGCCTCCTGTTGGCGGCTGCGCCCGGCAGCGAAGCGACGGCGGCGCAAGCGCCTCAGCCGATCGCGCGTGTCATTCAGCGACTTCGAGCGAAAACGGGCGTGATGGCGCTTGCGTGGAGTCCGGACGGCAAGAAGCTGGCGACGATGGGCGGCCTTCAGCAGCGGATCACGCTGTGGAATCCGCGGACGGGGAAGATGCTGTGGGAGAAGGTGGGCGATACGGGCGGTGGCGAGGCTCTCGCCTTTTCCAACGACGGTCGGCTGCTGTTGGCTCCGACGGCAAAAACCGGTCCGGACGATGAGCATACGACGCTGACC
>DASWFH010000533.1:0-2561 GCA_036394355.1 Allostellaceae bacterium
CGTGCTGCCGTCGCTGCTGGCCGGCGCGCTCATCGCCTTCCTGCAGGCGATGACGCAGTTCGGCGCGCCGGCGATCCTGGCGCTGCCGGCCGGCTTCCACGTCATCACCACCAAGATCTGGAGCCTGTTCCAGTTCCCGCCGCAATACAATCTCGCCTCGGCCGCCGCGCTGCCGCTGCTTGCGGTCAGCGTGCTGTTGCTGCGGGGGCAGAGCTGGCTGTTGCAAGGTCGCGGCTACACCGTGATCGCCGGCAAGAGCGGCCCGCCGCGGCGCATCGCCCTCGGCGCCTGGCGCTGGCCGGCGCTCCTCTTCGCGCTCGCCATCGTCGCGTCGCCGGTGCTGCTGCCTTACGCGGCGCTGCTCAAGGCGGCGCTGGTCCGTACGGTCTCCGAGCCGGTGACTTGGAGCGCGCTCACCTTGCGCAATTTCCGCTTTGTGTTCCTCGAGTTCTCGGCGACGCGGCTCGCGCTCACCAACACCTTCATCCTCGGCATCGCCTCGGCAACGGTGGGAACGGCGCTCGCTCTCGTCGCGGCGTTTCTTACCGCGCGGCGGCTGGTGCCCGGGGCGCGGCTGCTCGGCTTCCTCGCCACGGCGCCGGCGGCCATCCCCGGCATCGTCCTCGGCGTCGGCCTCTTCCTCGCCTATACGCGACCGCCCTTCGTGCTCTACGGCACGCTGATGATCCTCCTGCTCGCCTTCGTCACCATCGAGCTGCCCGCAGCTTATCAGCAGCTCCAGGCCGCACTTGCCGGCCTCCATCCCGAGCTCGAGGAGGCGAGCCGCATCCTCGGCGCATCGCGGCTGACGGCGCTGCGCCACATCACCGCGCCGCTGCTGCGCTCAAGCGTCGTCGCCACCTGGTGCTTCATCTTCATCGGCGCCATCCGCGAGCTCTCGGCGACGATCATGCTTACCACCGCCAATACCAAGCTCGTCTCGGTCATCATCTATGACCTCAACGAGAGCGGCGATCTCGGCGCGATTTCCGTGCTCGGCATCAGCCTCCTGGTCATCACCTTCGTCACCGTCGCCATCGCCAACCGCCTGCCGACCCTCGGCCGCGGCGGCACCGCGCCATAGGAGAGACGCATGCTCGAGGGCTTCACCCGCCGCGAAATCCGCACCCGCGGCGCCACCATCGTGACCGTCCAGGGCGGCAAGGGCCCGCCGCTGCTGCTGCTGCACGGCAACCCCTTCACCCACCTGTCCTGGCATTCGGTGGCGCCGGTGCTGGCGCGCGACTTCACCGTGGTCTGCACCGATCTGCGCGGCTATGGCGACTCGTCGAAGCCGCCGGACGGCGACAACCACAGCAACTACTCCTTCCGCGCCATGGCGCAGGACCAGGTCGAGGTGATGGAGACGCTGGGCTTCGCGCGCTTTGCCGCCGCCGGCCACGACCGCGGCGCCCGGGTGCTGCACCGCATGTGCCTCGACCACCCGGAGCGTGTCGAGCGCGCGGCCTTTCTCGACATCCTGCCGCAGCACCACCTCCTCAATCACCTCAATCTCGGCTTCGCCGTGTTCTCCTATCACTGGTTCTTCATGGTGCAGCCTTACGACTTGCCGGAGCGGCTGATGGGCGCCGACCCCGAGTATTTCGTCCGCCGCAAACTCGCCAAGACGCCGGCGGGCTTGAGCTTCTTCAAGCCCGCGGCGCTCGCCGAGTACATCCGCTGCATCAAGAACCCCGCCACGATCCACGCCATGTGCGAGGACTACCGCGCCACGGTCGGGGTCGATCTCGACATGGACACCGCGGATGTGGCGGCCGGACGCAAGGTCGACTGCCCGCTCCTGTTGCTGTGGGGCGCCACCGGCGGGGTCGGCCGGCACCACAAGCCGATGGAGGTGTGGCCGCGCTATGCCAGCGACATTCGCCGCGGCGTGGCGCTGCCCTGCGGCCACTATCTCAGCGAGGAATGCCCGGCCGAGACCGCGGCCGAGCTCCGCGCCTTCTTCACCGACCGGGCGGGCTGAGCCGCGATCATCGGCGCCGCCGGCCGGGGTATCCCCGTGCTCGACGCGCCGATCGAGCACGCGCCGGCCCGGCGAGTCACAGCAGCAAGTGCTACAGGTTGCGACAGGTCGGCGCGGCGCGCGGCGGGCGCGATATCCCCTGCCGGAAGCGGCCGCTTCGCGCGAAGCCCGCGGAAATCCAGGGAAACCGCGTCCCCGCGCGGGCGCCTGTATCACGTGAAACCTATACATGCGCGTCCGACCGGACCATTCCGGCCGGGGATTCGCTACAGCAGCGGATGATGCGGCGCATCATTGGCGGACCACGAACGGACCACCGGCGCGGCAGCGCTGCTACCGGGCTCGGTGGGGCGAATGTCGCAGAATGAGCTTGACGCGGACGGGCGGTGTTTGCGCTACAATGCACAAAAATGACCCGGAGGCCGGAGGAGGGTATGCGTATCTACACCGTGACCAAAGCGGATCATCCGCTCGCCGTCGTCCGCGCCTCGAGCCGCGTCGACGCGATCGACACCGCCCTGGCGATGATCAGCGCGCTCGAGCCGGGGGATGCCCTCGACGTGCGCGATCCCAGCGA
>DASWFH010000534.1:0-12432 GCA_036394355.1 Allostellaceae bacterium
CCATGGATCGCGCTGCTGCGCCGCCGCCTGCGCCGCGCCGGCCTCGCCGTCAACGACCATCTGCTCGGGCTCGCCTGGAGCGGCGCCATGACCGAGCCGCGGGTACTGCGCCTGCTTGCGGCGCTGCCGGCGGGGACGAGCGAGCTCTATTGCCATCCTGCGATGACGCAGACGCCGGCGCTGGCGCGCGCCATGCCGGCCTATCGCCCCGTGGAGGAGCTCGCGGCGCTGCTGAGCCCCGCCGTGCGGCGCCTCGTCGACAGCGGCGGCATCGAGCTGGTCAGCTACGCCGACCTCGCCGCTGCGCCGTGATCCGTGCCGTCACGCTGGTCGGCCTCGCCGGCCTCGCCACCGCCACGGCGCTCTTCATCTGGCACGGCGTCGGCCCGGTGCTCGCCGCTTTCGCTGCTGCCGGGCTCGGCATCGTCTGGTCGAGCCTGTTCCACGTCGTGTCGATGGCGCTCAATGCGCGCGCCTGGCAGATACTGCTGCCGCGACGAGGACGCGGCTCGCTCTGGTTCTTCCTGTGGGCGGTGTGGCTGCGCGAGGCGGTGAACGGCCTGCTGCCGGTGGCGCGCATCGGCGGCGAGGTCGTCTCGGCACAGCTCCTCCTCCGCCGCGGGCTGCGCCCGGTCACGGCGGTGGCGAGCCTGGTCGTCGACATGACCGTGTCGCTGCTGTCGCAATTCACCTTCACGCTGCTCGGATTGGCGCTGCTGGTCGCCCGCGGCGCCGGCGGCGGCGTGGTGCGGGATGTGGCGCTCGGCCTGCTGGCGACCGCGCCGCTGGTCGCCGCCGTGTTCTTCGTGCAGCGCGTCGGCCTGTTCACGCTGCTCGCCAAGTTGTTCCGCGCCCTCTTCGCCGGCCGCCTCGACGCCCTCGTCGGCGGCGCCGTGCCGCTCGATCGCGCGGTGCGGCGGCTCTATCGCCGGCGGCGCGCCTTGCTCGCCTGCTTCGCCTGGCAGCTCGCCGGCTGGAGCGCCGGCAGCGGCGAGATCTGGCTGGCGCTGCTGTTCCTCAGCCACCCGGTCGCGCTCGCCGACGCCTTCGTCATCGAGGCGGTGATCCAGGCGCTGAGCAGCAGCGCCTTCATTGTGCCGGGCGCGTTCGGCGTGCAGGAGGGCGGGTTCCTCGTCATCGGCGGCCTAGTCGGGCTGGCGCCGGAGCTGGCCTTGGCGCTGGCGCTGGTGCGGCGGGCGCGCGACGTCATCATCTTCGTGCCGGCGCTGCTCGTGTGGCAGATCGGCGCCGGGCGGCGCGCCCTCTCTAGCGCCTGACCGGGCCCAGCAACGCCGGCAGCACGAAGAAGGTGCAGAGCAGCGTGTAGAACAATGCCAGCGTCAGCAGCTTGCCCATCTCCGCCGTGCCCGGGTGGTTCGAGAGCGCGAGGCTGCCGAACGCCGTGCCGGTGGTGAGCGCGCTGAACAGGATGGCGCGCGCCGTGCTCGATTGCAGCAGATCGCCGGAGCCGGCGCGCCAGCGCATGACGAAATAGATGTCGAAGGCGACGCCGATGCCGAGCAGGAGCGGCAGCGCAATGATGTTGGCGAAATTGAGCGGCAGTCCCACGAGCACGCTCGTCGCCAGGGTCAGCAACCCCGCTAGCAGCAGCGGCGCCACCACCAGCAACACGTCGTGGAGGCGCCGCAGCACGAGACCGAGCATCACGGTGATGGCGGCAAGCGCAATCATGCCGGCGGTGAAGAAGGCACCGGTCACCGTGCGCGCCGATTCCTGGATGGTCACCGGCGTACCGGTCGCGTCGGGCGCGATCGCCTGCACCGCGGCGGCGAAGCGGCGCAGCACCTCGTTGTCGCTGGTGTCGCCCTTGGGGAAGACTTCGATGCGCGCTTGGCCGTCGGGCGCGATCCATTCGCTCTTGAGTTCCGGCGGCAGCGTGTCGAGAGTCACCGGCTGCGCCTCGAGCGCCAGGCGTAGATCGTCGATGCGGCGGTCGACGCCCGCGGCTATGTTCGCACTGAGCGTCGGCAGGACCGCGCCGCCGCGCGCCAGAACCGCGTCGAGGGTCTGCGCCAGTTGCGCGGCTGCCTTGCTGCCCTTCGCCGCTGCCTTCTTCACATCGGCGTTGCAGCGCGCGGTCGCGGCGAGGATCTCGCTGTTGCTGGGCGGCGGTTTTACCGTCGCCGGCGAGAGTGTCGGCCCGAGCAGCACAGCAGCATCCTGCAGGATGGCGATCTTCTCGTCCTGGTCGCTCGGCACATAGCTCGCGGCGGTAACCGCCTGCGACACCTCGGGCAGCGTCTCGACTCGCGCGGCGAGCGCGACCGCCTGCAGCAGCGAGGGCTCAAGGATGTCGATGGTATAGGGCGTGGTGTTCGGGTCCTTCATCAGGTCGGACAGCGTCGACACCGCCTCTTCATTCGGATTCTGCAGATGGAGCGGATTAAAATCGAAGCGCAGCCACGGCAGCGTGGCGATACTGGCGAGCCCGAGCAGCGTGGCGGCGAGCGCCACGCGGCCGCGATGCTCCACCAGGACGCGATCCACCGCCGCGGCGCGAACGAAGCCGACCGGCCGCCGCTCGCCCGGCGGGCGCAGCAGGGTCAGCAACGCTGGCAGCAAGGTCAGGTTCAGCACCAGCGCAATGATCATGCCGACGCCGGCAATGAGACCGAGGTCGCGCACGCCGGTGTAGTCTGTCGGCACGAAGGCAAAGAAGCCCACGGCGGTGGCCGCGGCGGCGACGGCGAGCGGGCCGCCGATCCCTTCCACGGTGCGCCGCACCGCTTCGCCGAGACCGCCGACGCGGAAGCGCTCGTCGCGGTAGCGCACGCTGAACTGGATGCCGAAATCGATGGCGATGCCGACGAAGAGTACGGCGAAGGCGACGGAAATCGGGTTGAGTGAGCCGACCACGCCGACGGCGAAGACGGCGCAGGCGATGAGCCCGACGATGAGCGTCGTCACGATCGCCGCCAGGAGCCGCAGCGAGCGCAAAGCCAGCAGCAGCCACAGGCAGAGCAGCCCGACCGAGAGTGCGGTCGAGAAGCCGGCGCCACGCGCGAGCGTGGCGAATTCCGCATCCGATAAGGCGACCGAACCCGTCACCCGCACCCGAGCGCCGTTCTCGGGGGTGAGGTCGAGCTCGCGCGCCGCATCGTGAATCGCGTTGGTGGCACGCGCTCCTGGCTGGAGGTCGCCGTAATCGAGGATGGGCTGGGTCAGGATGAAGCGGCGCAATTCGTTCTGCTCGGGCTTCTGCCCGGTCAGCAGGTTCTGCCAGGAGAGCCGCTGGTGGCGCCCGGCGAGCGCGGCCTCGCTGGCCTGGTCGACGGCGGCGAAGGCTGCGTTGACTTCTTTGGCGTCGGTGGCGCCTTGCGCGGCACCCTGCGCCGCCAAGTCGAGCGCGTCGAACACGCCGCGCAGGCTCGGATCCGCCGCGAGCGTGCCGATCAGCGGCTGCGCGGCGATGATCTGGTCGGCGAAGTCCTGCACGTTCTGCTTCGACAGGAAGAGCAGGCCGTTCTGCTTGAAGAACTTTCCGCCATCGGGACGGCGCACGCTCTTGAACAGATCCTTATCGGCCGCGAGCTTCGCCGCCAGGGCACCGGTCGCGTCCTCGGTCTCGTCCGGGGTCTGCGCCTCGACCAGCACCGCCAGCACGTCAACATTCTGCGGGAAGGCCCGGTCCAGCCGCTGTTCCTGCAGGCGCCACGGTAGGTTCGGATTGATGAGCTTGTTGATGTCGGTGTCGATGCTGAGGCGCGCCATCGCGAACAGCGCCCCGGCGACGGCCAGCAGCAGCACGATCGCCGTGAACACCGCCGCTTGCGGGCGGCTCATCTCGACCAGTCGGGCGATCCGCGCGAGCATCGTCGCTATGCCTCGCGATAGAGCAGCAGGATGAAGCTGATCAGGATGAACGCGACCGGCCAGATCCAGGCGGCGATGCGGCTGCCCGGCTCATCGAGCCGCAGCTCCAGCCAGCGCGCCCAGGCGGCGGTGATGCCGCACAGCGCGAGCGGCACATGCGTGATCTCGATCAGCAGCTGCTCCTTGATGTTGGAAAGCGCGTGCGAATGCGTCAGCAGCAGCGCGCCGCCGAGCGCGGTGATCAGCGGGAAGACGAGCGTCGCGCCCGAGCGCCGCAAGCGGCCGGTGCGCACGCGCCACTCGAACAGCGCGAAGGCGGCGATGAGGGCAACGAAGATGCGGTGCTGCACCACCTCGGGGTCGCGGAAGCTGACGAAGAAGCCGATATCGCCGAGCGGCCACACTTCGGGGTCGGAGCGGATGAACAGGAAGGCGGCGAGGCCGAGGAAGAGCAGCGGCCAATGCCGCGCCCAGGGCGCGTAGCCGGTGCGCTCGGCGAGCGCCAGGAGGCCGATGGCGAGCACGAAGAGGCCCGCCCAATGGTGGTTGTATTCCGACCAGGCGATGTCCTCGGCGTTGCGCGGCGGCACCAAGCCCTCGCCGGGGATATAAGCCTGCGGCCGCGGCGCATTGGCGGGGGCCGCGGCATCGAGCTGCGCCTGGAGCGCGGAGATGGCGAGGCTGGCGTGATCCGGGCTCTCGAAGCGCGGCCAATGCGGCGTCAAGCGCTCGGCGATCTCGTGCAGGCTGGCCCGGTCGGCGGTGAGATCGACGGCGGGCGGCTGCGAGGTGAGCGAGGCGGCGGCGAAGAGCACGGTGAGGCCGAGGCCGACCTCCACCTCGGCAAAGCGCTTGAGCCGCAAGACGGGCGTGCCGGGAGCGCGCCGCAGGCGCTCGACCAGCAGGTAATTCATGCAGCCCAGCAAGAGCAGGCCGAGCAGCAGCATCACCTTGGTCGCGACCATCACGCCATAGGCGGTGCCGTAGATCGCATCGAGCGCGCCGATATAGGGTACGGCCATGCCGAGGCCGGCGGCGATCAGCATGGCGACGGCGCCGAGCGAGATCAGGGAGAAGCGCCGGCCGATGCGCGCCTGCGCCGCGCCGTCGCCGGCGCGGCCGAGCGCCAGCAGCAGGTAAGGGATGCCGCCGATCCACGCCGCCGCCGCCGCCATGTGCAGGAGGTCGGCGAGCATCAGCGGCGCACGGCCGGACAGCTGTGCCGCGGCGTGGCTGGTCGCCGCCTGCGCCAGCAGCATGACCAGCGCCAGCACGGGCAGCGCCGCGAACCGGAGCCCCTCAAGCGGCCGCCGGGCGAGCACGGCGGCCAGCGCGGACGCCGCCGCGGCGATCATGCCGAAGCGGGCGAAGGCGGCGCCGAAAGCGGCGGCGAGCGAGATGTCGACCGTGCCGGCCAGCACCAGGCCCTCGAGCAGCACGAACATCAGCTCGAGCGCGGCGAAGGCGATCGCCGACCACAGCAGCAGGCGGCGGCAGCGCTCGAACGCGGCGGCGCTGCTCGCGCCGAGCTCCGGCCGCAAGGGGCGCGCGAGCAACGCCAGGAAGGCGATGCCGCCGATGGCGAGCGACTGCGCCGTCAGCACGAGGCCGCGCAGCACCACGCTGAGGAAGCCGAAGATGTCGAGCAGCAGCGCCACCGCTCACTCACCGACGGCGAACGGGATGTCGCCGCGCGTGATGTGCCCATCGACGGCAAGGACTTGCCAGCGCAGCCGATAGCGGCCGGGCGCCAGGCCGTCGATCTTGGCGGCGAGCGTGTCGGGTCGCTCCGCCGGCGCCAGCGGCAGCGGCAGCGACGAGCCGTCGGGGCGCAGCAGCGTCAGGCGCGAGCGCTCGCGGTCGATGCGGCTGTTGAAGCGCAGCACGACCGGGACCGACGGCGTGTGCAGCACGGCATCGACCGCCGGATCGGCCGAGACGATGATGGCGTGGGCTGCGGCAGGCATCGGCAGGAGCGCGACCCCGGCGACAAGCAAGGCCGCCCGGCGGCGGAGGGGGGAGGGCTGCATGAGCGACCTTTATTGAGGACCCCTTCGCCCGGCGCAAGCCGAAATCGCCGCGCTCGCCGGATGCAGCTCAGAACTTGAAGCCGGTGCGCAGGCCGACATCGGTCATGCCGGCATTGCGGCGGGCGAGGTTAGCGTTCGACATGTGGTCGAGAAACACCGACAGGCTGAGCACCGGCGTCGCGCGAAGGCCGAGCTCGACATATTCGTGAAACAGCACGCGCGAGCCGAGCCCCTTGCGGTTAGGCACATCGGTGTCGATCTTGCCGTTGTGAACGGCGCCGCCGAGCGCGCCGGAAATGAACGCCCGGTCGAAGATCGAGGCCGTCCAGGTCAGGCCGAAATAGGCATAACTCGTCGCGCCCGACGTGTTGACGGCGACGCCGACATGGGGGCGCGGACCGCCGATCGCGTCCAGGAGGGGGGGCGAGGTGAAAAGCAGCTCGCCATTGACGTCGACGCCGGGCTCCTTGTGGGTGCCGCCCAAGGCGATGTCGTGCGCGTCGAGGCCGAGTTTGGCCTCGTCGAGCCAGCGGCTCTGTGCCTGCGCGCTGGAGGCGGCTACGGCGGCGATGGCGAGAAGAGCGGCCGCGATCAGGGGCCGCATCGTCGAAGGGGTCATCGGTGGATGGCAGTGGTGTGGCGGGGAGCGATCCGGGCGGGGCAGCGCCGATTGACGCTGCTGACCCTGCCATATAGCTTCCCCCGGCCATCGCACAAGTCACCAAGAAGACGATGGCGAGGAGAGGCGCGGACGTTATGAGCATGAGCGGCCGCTCGACGGCAGCGGATGGGCGCGTGGCGCGGGCGGCGGGCGCCGAGCCGGTCATCGCCGTACGGCGGCTGGGCAAATCCTATGCCACCGCCGACGGGCCGGTGGTGGCGCTCGAGGCGATCGATTTCGCCGTCGCCGACGGCGAGTTCATCGCCGTGCTCGGGCCCTCCGGCTGCGGCAAGTCGACCTTGCTCAAGATCCTCGCCGGCCTGTTTCCCCCGAGCGGCGGCGAGGCCGCCTTGCGCGGCACGGCCATCACTGGACCGCGCCGCGACATCGGCGTGGTGTTCCAGTCGCCGGTGCTGTTCCCCTGGCGCAGCGTGCTGCAGAACGTGCTGCTGCCGGCGGACGTGCAGCGCCTTGGGCGCGCGCAGCACGAGCGCAAGGCGCTCGATCTGCTGTCGCTGGTCGGGCTCGGCGGCTTCGAGCACCGCTATCCCTGGGAGCTCAGCGGCGGCATGCAGCAGCGCGTGGCGATCGTGCGTGCGCTGATCCATGACCCGGCGCTGCTGCTGATGGACGAGCCGTTCGGCGCGCTCGATGCCATGACGCGCGAGCAGATGAATCTGGAGCTGCAGCGCATCTGGCTCGAGCGCCGCAAGACCGTCGTGTTCATCACGCATTCGATCCCCGAGGCGGTGTTCCTTGCCGACCGCGTGCTGGTGATGACCCCGCGCCCGGGGCGCATTGCCGAGACGGTCGCCGTCGACATGCCGCGGCCGCGCTCACTAGAGATGATGAACACCGCAGAGTTCGGATCGTTCGTTGCCCGCATCCGCCGTCATTTCAGCGCCCAGAGCGGAGTCGATCTATGAATCGCCTCGGCAACCCCTATCTGCGCATCCTGCTGCTGCTGGCGTTCCTGGCGGTGTGGGAGGCGGGCGTGCGGTATTTCGCGGTGCCGGTCTACATCCTGCCGACACCGTCGGGCATCGCCCAGGCGCTATGGCGCGGCGTTTCGAGTCTCGTCTATGTCAACAATCTCTGGATCACCTTGCTCGAGACGGTGCTAGGCTTCGTCTTCGGCACGGCGCTCGCCTTCGTGCTCGGCACGCTCCTCGCCCTGAGCCGGAAGACCGAGTACTACTGCTATCCCTTCATCATCATGTTCCAGTCGCTGCCGAAAGTCGCGCTGGCGCCGCTCATCGTCATCTGGTTCGGGCTGGGGCTCACCTCGAAGGTGCTTAACGCGGCGCTCATCGCCTTCTTCCCGTTGATGGTCAACACCATCGTCGGCCTGCGCTCGGCCGACGAAGACCGTGTCAACTTGATGCGCTCGCTCGATGCCAGCGAAGCGCAGATCTTCTGGATGCTGCGCCTGCCCGGCGCGCTGCCCTTCATCATGGCCGGCCTCGAGGTGGCGATGATCTTCGCGCTCATCGGCGCCATCGTCGCCGAATTCGTCGGCGCGACGCAGGGGCTCGGGATGCTCATCGAGAGCCTGAATTTCAGCGCCGATGTCGCCGGCGTGTTCTCGATCCTGTTCATCCTGTCGATGTTGGGGCTGCTGCTCAATCAGGGTATTCTTGTGCTGCGGCGGCGCGTCCTGTTCTGGGACCCGTCGATGAAGGCGGCGCCGGAGGAAATGCGCAGGAGGGAGATCGTATGAGGCAATCACTCGGGCTCGGGATCATCGCTCTGGCAACGCTTCTCGGCGCGCGTGCGGCGCAAGCCGAGACGCTGCGCGTCGGCTGGTGCGCGCGCACGGTGACCTCGGCGGCGGCTCCCTTCGCCATCGCCAACAAGATGGGCTGGTTCAAGGCGGCGGGCTTCGATGTCGAGCTGGTGCCGCTGCCGGGCTCGACCGACTGCGTCAAATATGTCGGCACCCGCGAGGTGCTCTATGCGCTGCCCTCGGTCGAGCCTCTGGCCTCGCTCCGGCCGCAGGGCGTGCTGGCCAAGGTCTACTACACCGCCTACCAGGGCAATATCTACGGTCCCGCCGTAGCGGCGGACAGCCCGATCAGGACGCTCGAGGACCTGAAGGGCAAGCGCATCGGCGTGCAGTCGATGGCGTCCGGCGGCGTGCCGGTAGCGCGCGCCATCGCCGCCAGCCTCGGGCTCGATCCGGACACCGGCGTCAGCATCGTCGTCGTCGGCGAAGGGGCGCAGGCGGCAGCGCTGGTGCGCTCCAAGCAGGTCGACGCGCTGAGCCTCTACGATACGCAATACGCGCTCATCGAGAATGCGGGCGTGCCGCTGCGCCGCATCGAGGCCAAGGCGATCGACCGCTTCCCCTCGAACGGATTCATCGCCCTCGACGAGACGCTGGCGAAGCGCCGCGCCGAGGCGGTGGCGCTGGCGCAGGGCTATGCCAAAGGCACCATCTTCGCCATCGAAAACCCCGAGGCCGCCGTGCGCATCCTCTGGGAGGTCTTCCCGCAGACCAAGGCCACCGGCAAGGACGAAGCGACCGCGCTCAAGGACGACGTCAAGACGCTGCAGGCGCGCGCCGAGAACTGGCGCCTGGAGAAGGCCGGCGTGACGCGCTGGGGCGAGAGCGCCGCGGCCAACTACCAGGCCTATCTCGACTTCCTGCTGAAGACGGCGGTGATCAAGCAGCCGGTCAAGGCGGCGGACGTCGTCACCAACGATCTCATCGCCGACATCGGCGCCTTCGACCCCGACAAGATCAGGGCCGAGGCGAAGGCCTTCAAAGGCCAGAACTAACGGCGGGGCCGAGGGTGAAGATCACGGTCTTCGGCGCGGGCGCCATCGGCGGCTACGTCGCTGCCAAGCTGGCGCTCGCCGGTCACGAGGTCGCCGTGGTCGCGCGCGGGGTACATCTCCAGGCGATCCGCGCGCGGGGTCTGGCACTCGACGACCGCGGCACGACGCGCGCCGCGCGGCTGCGCGCGACCGACCGCGCCGAGGAGCTCGGGCCGCAGGAGCTGGTCGTCGTCGCCGTCAAGGCGCACGCCATGCCGCTCGTGGCGCCCGCCATCGCCACGCTGCTCGGCCCCGAGACGACGATCGTACCGGCGCAGAACGGCATTCCCTGGTGGTTTCCCTACCGCGCCGAGGGATCGCTCGCTGGCGCCGCCATCGCCGCGGTCGATCCGGGCGGCGGCGTCGGTCGGCATCTCGACCCGGCGCGCGTCGTCGGCTGCGTCGTCTACGTCGCCGCCGCCGTGCCGGAGCCGGGGCTGGTGCGGCGCTTCGGCGGCAACATGCTGGTGCTGGGCGAGCCCGACGGCAGCGCCTCACCGCGTCTCGCGCGCTTGGCCGAGCTCCTTGGCGCCGCCGGCATCAAGATCGAGACCACGCTCCGCATCCGCGACGCGGTGTGGATGAAGCTCTGGGGCAATATCGGCTTCAATCCCGTGAGCGTGCTGACCGGCGCGACGCAGGGGCGCATGGTCAATGATACCGGCGTGCGCGCGGTGCTGCGCGCGGTGATGCTGGAGATGCAGGCCGTCGCCGAGCGGCTCGGCGCGCGCTTCGACAAGGACGTCGACGCGCGCATTGACGAGGGCGCCTATGTCGGCGATTTCAAGACCTCGATGCTGCAGGATTTCGAGGCGGGCCGCCCGGTCGAGGTCGACCCCATCGTCTTCGCCGTGGTCGAGCTCGGCCGCCGCGTCGGCGTCGCGACCCCCATGCTCGAGGCGATCGGCGCGCTGACGCGCCTGCGCGCCGCGCGCGCGTCCTGACCGCAGGCTCAGGAACCTTGCGGCCATCGCACGCGGGCAACAGCTTCCCGCTCCGCTGTCTCCGCGGAATCGTAGACGCCGGCATACGGGCCAGGCGCGCCCCAATCCTTTCCCGCGGGCGAGTCGACAAGCCACTGCCGTCGGTAGGAATACGCACCATCGGCGCGCTGAACAATGAGCACCCGATGCTCGCCGTCGGGACTGACGATTGCCTTCATGACGCGCTCGCTCATCGACTGATGTCCAACTGTCCAGCAGCCACCGCGGGAGGCGGTTGCACCTTGGCTAGTCCGAGCCTCCCGCGGGGATCGCGGCGGCGGTCGGCACGCGGTGCACGGTCTCGCGATAGAGGATGTAGAGCCCGCTGGCGGCGACGACGAGGGCGCCGGCGAGGAGCGATGGCGTCGGCACGTCGCCCCACACGGCGTAACCCAGAACCAGCGCCCAGACCATCGCGAGATAGCCGAAGGGCGCGGCGACGGCGGCGGGGGCGAAGCGGAAGGCCTGCGTCCACCAGTATTGACCGATGCCGGAGGAGACGCCGATCGCGGCCAGCAGCATCAGGTCGTCCCAGCGTGGCGTGATCCAGCCCAAGGGCAGCAGCGCCGAGCTCAGCAGCAGCGTCATCAGCGCTTGATAGGTGACGAGAGTGGGCGTCGCCTCCGTCAGCGTCATGCGCCGCACCGCGATCGTCACCGAGGCGCTGATCGCGGCGCTGAGCAGCGCCAGGAGCGCGCCGGTCGAGACGACGCCGCGGCCGAAGCCGTCCCGCGTGGCGACCATGAGGAGCACGCCCAGGAAGCCGGCCAGCACCGCCGCCCAGCGGTGCCGGCCGACGCGCTCGCCGAGCATGGGAATCGACAGCAAGGTCAGGAAGAGCGGCGCCGAGAAGGTGATCGCCACCGCGTCGGCCAGCGGCATCACGGCGAAAGCCGCGAAAATGCTGACGATCGAGATGAACTGCATGACGCCGCGGCCGATATGCTCCTTGAGCCGCCGCGTGCGCAGCAGCCGCCATCCGCCGCTCGCCGCCAGCACGACGAAGCACGGGATCAGCGAGAAGACGCAGCGCAGGAAGATGATCTCGCCGAGGGGATAGCGCGCGGTCTCCCATTTGACGCCGGCGTTGATCAGCGAGAACACCAGCACGGCGGAGATCATGTAGAAGATGCCGCTGCGGATCTCCTCGCGGCTGGGCACCGGCATGGCGAAGCGCCGCGGCGGCGGCGAGGCCTCGCCCCAGGCCGCGGTTCCCGATATCGATCTCTTTGCCTCCATGAGGCCCTCGTTATAGGCGAAGGTGCTTTACGGTCAGGTTAATGCTCGATCATGGCGGCACTGCGGCGGAACCGGGAGCGCATGCAACTTTCGGTTCGGTCGGGCGTTAACGCGTTGGTTGCCCAGGGTTCGGGCCGTTATCGAAAAGGGCGCGCTTCATGGCACCGCGAACGGCCTGGAGGGGCTGCTGACGCTTGCCCGGGTCACTTGTCCCATCCGGCTCCATGCGGCGGTGGTCCGCACCGAACGGCTGGGATTCCAGCCACTTAACCGCGCGACGCTCAACCGCGTGCAGATGCGCCCGCACGATCCGCAGACCGGCAAGGAGGTCACGCGCGAGTTCATCGTGCGCGGCTACGAGGTCGAGCCCGGTCATTTCGTCCTGGTCGAGGACCGCGACCTGGTCGAGCTGCAGATCGATTCCTCGCGCGTTCTCATGCTCGAGCGCTTCATCGACCGCTCGTCGCTCGACACCGCCTATTTCGACACCCCTTATTTCCTCGTCCCCGACGGCCGCGGCGCCGACATACCGTTCGGCGTCATCCGCGACGCCATTGCGCGCCAAGGCCTGGTCGGGGTGAGCCGCATCGTGCTGGGCAGCCGCGAGCGCGCGGCGATCATCGAGCGGCGCGGCAACGGCATGCTGCTGACCACGCTGCGCGCCGCGCATGAGGTGCGCGGCGACGATTCCTATTTCGGCGAGATCGACCACACGCCGGCCGACGAGACCATGATCGACATGGCGCAGCGCATCATCGCTCGGCTCACCGGCGCCTTCGATCCGCGGCGCGACTTCCGCGACGGCTACCAGGAGGCGCTGTTCCATTTCGTGCAGGCCAAGCGCAAAGGCGAGAAGCCGGCGCTG
>DASWFH010000535.1:0-2789 GCA_036394355.1 Allostellaceae bacterium
ATGTGCCGCATTTCGCACAGTGAATCAAGCGGAGCCGCGAGGCGTGCAAGTAAATTCGCTGTAATGTCGGGCCGCGCGCACAGGAACCGGCCACGCCCGGCGATGTTCGCGAGTGGATGAAGCCCTCGCGCTGGCGCCGCCTGCTGCCGTTGCTCGTCGTCCTCGCCTTCGCCGCTGCCGTATTCCTGGTGTGGCGCGAGGTGCGGCCCTATGGCTTGGCCGGGATGCTGCAGGCCGTCGCGGCGATCCCGCACGACCGGCTCGCCGTGGCGGGGGCCTTCACGGCGGCAAGCTATGCCGCGCTGACGCTCTTCGACTGGCTCGGCCTGCGCTACGCCGAGCATCCCTTGCCCTATCCCAAGGCCGCGCTGGCGTCCTTCGTCGCGCTGTCGATCGGCCACACGCTCGGGCTTGCCCCACTCGGCAGCGGCGCGTTGCGCGCCCGCTACTATGCGCAATGGGGCCTCGATGCCGAGGCGATCTGCAAGGTCATCCTGTTCTGCGCCGCCACCGTCATCATCGGCGAGGTAGCGGTGGCCGCGATCGTGCTGCTCGTCGCGCCGCATCGCCCTGCCGACGCTGTCCATCGCCGCCGCCCAGGTCGCGGCCGGCGCGCTCAATTTCGCCCTCCTCACGGCCACGCTGCATTTTCTCATCGTCGCCAGCGCGCCGCTCTCCTTCTGGACGACGGCGGCGATCTTTCTTCTCGCCAGCGTCGCGTCGCTGATCAGCCACGTGCCCGGCGGGCTCGGCGTCACGGAGTTCGTCGTGCTCTCGTTTCTGCCGAGCGCCGAGACCTGGGCTGCTCTCATTGTCTTCCGCATCGTCTACTACATCGTGCCGCTGGCGCTCGGCGGCATCGTGCTCGGGGTGAGCGAGCTGCTCGAGCGCCGCGCTGCGCCGGTCCACCCCGCCGCTGCCGCGAACGGGCGGCGCTGACGCGCGCCCACCGTTCGACTGGTCAGCCGGCGGTCTTGGCCGGGAGGAGCCGCTCGATCTCGTCGGCGACGGCGCGATCGGTCGGGCGCACCGAGGAGGGCCAGGCGCCTTCGAGCATGCCGTCGGGGCCGATCAGGTATTTGTGGAAGTTCCAGCGCGGCGTGCCCGCCTCGCCGAGTTCGGCCGAGATCCAGCGGAAGAAGGGATGCGCCTGCGGCCCGATCACGTCCTGCTTGTCGGTGAGCGGGAAGTCGACGGCGTAGCGGCCTTCGCAGAACTGCTTGATCTCCTGCTCGCTGCCCGGTTCCTGCTGGCCGAAATCGTTGGACGGCACGCCGATCACGACGAGGCCGCGTTCGCGATAGCGCCGCCACAGCGCCTCGAGATCCTCGTACTGGTAGGTGAAGCCGCAGAACGACGCGGTGTTGACGACGAGCAACGGCTGGCCGCGGTATCGCGCGAGCGGCAAGGGCGCGCCGTCGATCGAGGTGAAAGTGAAATCATAGGCGCTCATGCCGGTTCCTGGCTTGGCTTGCGCAGCAATGGCGACCGTGGAAAGGGCGAGGCCGAGCGCAACGACGGTGGCGATGCCCCGTCGCGCTGTCTTAGCCATAGCGCTCCTCCGTCCAGGGATCGCCGTGGTCATGATAGCCGCGCTCCTCCCAAAACCCGGAGCGGTCGACGGCCAGGAACTCGATGCGCCGGATCCATTTGGCGCTCTTCCAGAAATAGAGTCGCGGCACGATTGCACGCACCGGGCCGCCATGCTCGCGCGGTAAAGGATGGCTCTGCCACGAGTGAGCGAGCAGCACATCCTCGGCATCGAATTCGGCGAGCGGCAGATTGGTGGTGTAGTCGTCATGGCTGTGGAAGACGACGAAGCGCGCCTCGGGCTTGGGCCGAACGGTCGCCAGGATATGCTTGGCGCTGACGCCCTCCCAGGCATTGTCGAAACGCGACCAGGCGGTGACGCAGTGAATGTCGGAGATATCGCGGAACAGCGGCTGGGCGCGGAACGTGGTCCAATCCCAGGTCACTGGGTTCTCGACCAGGCCGTCGATGGCGAGCTGCCAGCGCTCGGCGGGCACGTCGGGCTGGATACCGAGATCGAGCACCGGCCAGTTCGTGACCTGGCGCTGCCCAGGCGGCAGCCGTTCCTCCGCCGGGCGCGCCGCGCGGCCGGTGAGGAGACGGCCTTCGCGGGCCCAGCGCTCCTTGCTCTCGACGAGCTTGCGCCTCACGTGGGCGAGCGGCTCGTCTTTTCATCTGACATGCCATCCTCCGTCACCCGCAGCATAACTGCCACGATACGGCGGTAAAGTCGCTTTCGCGCGAGCGCTGATTGGCGGTTGCGCGTCCCGTCGGCGTCGTCGAGACTGGCGCGCCCTCTCGCCAGCGATCCGGTGCCGATGCCTGAAGCGCTCCTCATCGCCCTGCTCAAGGGCATCGCCGTCGGCATCGTCATCGCATTGCCGGTCGGTCCTGTCGGCGTGCTCTGCGTGCGCCGCACCCTCTTCGAAGGTCCGACATACGGCTTTGTCTCGGGCCTCGGCGCCGCCACCGCCGACACCACCTTCGGCATCATCACCGGCTTCGGCATCACCATCGTGCGCGATTTCATGCTGCGCTATCAGGATTGGTTCGCCGCGGCCGGTGGCCTCTTCCTAGTTTATATCGGTGTCAAGGCACTCGTCACGGCGCGCGATGTTGAGCCAGAGCCGCTCGGCGGCGAGTCGTATCTCGCCGCCTACGCCTCGACCTTCGTCCTCACCATCACCAATCCCATGACCATCCTCGCCTTTGCCGGCATCTTCGCCAAGGTGGGCGTGAGTAGAGAAGCCGGGTTTCTG
>DASWFH010000536.1:0-5228 GCA_036394355.1 Allostellaceae bacterium
GCCCTCGAGATAGCTCACATAGCTGCCCTTGTCGGCGATGATGAGGGTGCGCTCGAACTGGCCGGTCTTGGCGGCATTGATGCGGAAATAGGTCGAGAGCTCCATCGGGCAGCGCACGCCCGGCGGCACATAGACGAAGGAGCCGTCGCTGAACACCGCGGCATTGAGCGCGGCGAAGAAATTGTCGCCCGCCGGCACCACCGTGCCCAGATACTGGCGCACGAGCTCGGGGTGCTCCTGCACCGCCTCGCCAAAGGAGCAGAAGATGATGCCGAGCGCGCCGAGCTGCTTCTTGAAGGTGGTGGCGACCGAGATGCTGTCGAACACGGCGTCGACGGCGACGCCGGCCAGCGCTGCGCGTTCGCTCAGCGGGATGCCCAGCTTCTCGTAAGTGCGCAGCAGCTCGGGATCGACCTCGTCGAGCGATTTCGGCGCATACTGTCGCTTCGGCGCGGAGTAATATGTGGCGACCTGATAATCGATCGGCGCGACGCGGAGATTCGCCCAATGCGGCTCCTCCATCTTCTGCCAATCGCGGAATGCCTTGAGGCGCCATTCGAGCAGCCATTCCGGCTCGCGCTTCTTGGCGGAGATGAAACGGATGGTGTCCTCGTTGAGGCCGGGCGGCGCCGACTCGCTCTCGATATCCGTGACGAAGCCGTATTTATAGGCATCACCGGACGCCGAGCGGACGGTATCGAGGGTCTTGGCGGTAGCGCTGCTGCTCATGGGGTAAGGGTCTCTCTCAAAGCTGCCGACTGGCGCGGCGCACCGCCGGGTGCCGGCACCATCTCGGCGAGGCTGACCGCGCCGAGCGCGGCGCCCACGGCGTGATTGATGCGCTGCCACGGCGTCCGGGTCGGACAGAAGTCGCTGCGCTCGCAGCTCGGCGTGTGGCTCGTGCACTGCGTCAAGCCGATCGCGCCATCGATGGCCGCCACCACCTCGGCGACCGAAATCTCTGTCGCCGGCCGCGCTAGGCGATAGCCGCCGGCAGCCCCGCGCGCACCGGCGACGACACCGCCATGGGCCAGCGCCTTCAGCACTTTCGCGACCGTGGCGCGCGGCAATCTTGCTTCCGTGGCAAGCGCTGCGGCGGTCATCTGCCGCTCCGGGTCGGCAGCGAGATAGCTCGCCACGATGACCCCGTAATCGGCCAGTTTGCTGAGGATGATCATCGGCTTTCAGATTAATCGGTTCAGTGGCTTAGGCTAATTCGGACTGCATTGGTACTGATTTAACATCGTGTCTTATACCGCAGCTTCAACCCCCTGCAAGGCTTATTTTTGCCGCGCCCCGGCAACCGCGGAGCTAGGCTTGACGCCCTTGCCCGCTTGGGCCGGGAGGGACAATTTCAGGGACCAGATAGGGATGAGCGGCACCACCGTCGAGTTCTGGTACGAATTCGCCAGCCCCTATTCCTACCTCGCCGCCGCGCGGATCGAGCGGTTGGTGGCGGGGACGTCGATCCGGCTCGACTGGCGTCCCTTCCTGCTCGGACCGATCCTGGCGCAACGCACCCACGACCCCTCGCCCTTCCAGAATCCCACACCCGCGCAGCGTCGCTACCGTTGGCGCGATGTGCAGCGCCTATGCGTCGCCGACGCCCTGCCGCTTCGGCTCCCCAGCACCTACCCGCGCAACGGGCTCCTGGCGGCGCGCGTCGCGCTTATCGCCGTCGCGGAGGGCTGGGGACCGGCCTTCACCCGGGCGGTCTACCACGCCAATTTCGCCGAGGACCGCGACATCGCCGCAATCGAAGTGATCGCCGCTGTCATCGGCACTCTGGGCCAAGAGCCGGGGGCAGTGCTCAAGCGGGCACATGGCGAGGACAACAAGGCCCGGCTCAAGATGCGCGGCGAGGAGGCGATCCGCCGCGGCATCTTCGGCGCGCCCAGCTTCGTCGTCGGCGAAGAGCTGTTCTGGGGCAACGACCGGCTCGAGCCAGCGCTCGCCTGGGCGCTGTCGCCTCGGCACCTTTCCCCGCTCGCATAAAGCGCTTGTTCCTGTTTTGTTCATCTGCTATGCTCGCCTCTCCGAAGCAAGGAGGCGCAGATGGAGGATTTCGGGCTCGACAGGCAAGGCGTGCTGGTGCTGGCGGTCGGCTGGCTCGCCGCGCTGTGGATTACCCTGACTTGAGGCTGGCGATCAGTGCGAGAACAACTCGTTCAGCGCCCGCTGTAGCGCGTTGAACACTTGGCTGGGACGGAACGGCTTCTCGAGAAAGCCCAGGGGCGTTGCGGTGCGGGCGCGTTCCATCGTCTCGGGGTCGCACACGCCCGAGAGAAAGATCGAGTGCACGTTGAACTGGGTGCGCATGAGTTGCGCCACCTCGATCCCGTCCATGGGGCCGGCGAGCTTGATGTCAACCAGAGCGAGATCGGGCGGGTTGGCACTCACCAGCGACATCGCCTCGGGGCCCGACGAGGCCACCCCGGCGATGATGAAGCCCGATTCTTCAAGCACTTCCTGGATGTAGCTGGCGACCAGCGCCTCGTCCTCGACGATGAGGATAGTGGCCGGCTGGCGCGCACGCCGCGCCTTGACTTCGGTTTTCGCTTCGTTGGTTGCCATAGTCATGCGCGGCCTTTTTGGCGCGAAAGGTGGTCGCTCCGTCATAGGAACAGCTGCGGCGCGGCGCTGGTTCCGGCCCCTTCCCCGCGAACCCTTGGCTGGCTATGGTCAGCCACAGGATGAAGCTTCTCGTCATCGAGGACGACCGCGAGGCGGCGGCCTATATCTCCAAAGGGCTGTCCGAGAGCGGCTATGTCGTCGACCACGCTCCCGATGGGCGTACCGGCCTGTTCATGGCGAGTTCCGGCAGCTACGACGCGCTGATCGTCGACCGCATGCTGCCGGGGATGGACGGGCTGGCGCTGGTGGCGGCACTGCGCACCGCGGAAATCCGCACGCCCGTGTTGATCTTGAGCGCGCTCGGCGCCGTCGATGACCGGGTCAAGGGGCTGCGCGCCGGCGGCGACGATTACCTCGCCAAGCCTTTCGCCTTCGCCGAGCTCCTGGCGCGCATCGAGGCGTTGCTGCGCCGGGGCAGCGGCGGCGCCACCACGACTCGCCTCAAAGTCGGCGATCTCGAGATGGATCTTCTGGCGCGCAGCGTGCGACGCGGCACGCAGGACATCGAGCTGTTGCCGCGCGAATTCCGCCTGCTCGAATTCCTCATGCGCCACGCCGGCCAAGTGGTGACGCGCACCATGCTGCTCGAAAACGTGTGGGACTATCATTTCGACCCGCAAACCAATGTCATCGACGTGCATGTAAGCCGGTTGCGACAGAAGATCGACAAGGGTTTTGCACGGCCCCTGCTGCACACCGTGCGCGGTGCCGGCTATTCCCTGCGCACGGAATAGACGTGGTTCGGCTGCTGCGGACCAACGCTTTCCGCCTCGCGGCGCTCTATTTCGCGCTCTTCGCGGCCTCGGTGCTGGCCCTCCTCATCTTCATCTATCTCTCGACCGCCGACTTCATCGAGCGCCAGACCGAGGCGACGATCGAGGCCGAGATCACCGGGCTTGCCGAGCAGTACCAGCAACGCGGCCTCGCCGGGTTGATCGAGATCATTCGCGCCCGGATCGCCGCCCAGCGCAGCGACACGGCGCTCTACCTCATCACCGATGCCGCGCTCCATCCGCTGGCCGGCAATCTGTCGGGCTGGCCCGGCGCCGAGCCGATCGCCCCGAGCTGGATCAGCTTTCCGGTCGAATCGCGCCGCCGCAACAGCGACGAGACCGATATGGCGCTGGCCCGCGTCTTCGTGCTCTCGGGCGGATATCGCTTGCTGGTCGGACGCGATCTGCACGATGCACAGGCCTTCCGCTCGCGCATCACGCGCACGCTCGCCTGGGCGGCGCTCCTGACGCTGGCCCTTGGCGTCGCCGGCGGCCTCTTCATGACGCGCAACATGCTGGCCCGGGTCGAGGTCGTGAATCGCACCAGCGCGCGCATCATCCATGGCGACCTCACGCAGCGCGTGCCGCTCACCGGCAGCGGCGACGAATTCGACCAGCTCGCCGCCAACCTCAACGCCATGCTCGACCAGATCGAGCGCCTGATGGCGGGCATGCGCCAAGTCACCGATAACATCGCCCACGATCTGCGTACGCCGCTGGCGCGCCTGCGCGCGCGGCTCGAGGTGACGCTGCTGGAACGGCCGGATGCGGCCCGCTACGCCGAAGCGCTGAGCGAGACGATCGTCGAGGCCGACCGCCTGCTCGGCACCTTCAACGCGCTCTTGAGCATCGCCGAGGCCGAGGCCGGCTCGCGGCGCGAGACCATGGCCGTGGTCGACCTGGCCGAGATCGCGCGCTCCGTGGCCGAGCTCTACGAGCCGGTGGCCGACGACAAGGGCTTGGTGCTGACGGTGAAGATCGGTGCCGAGCTGCCGGTCAACGGCGACCGGCATCTGCTCTCTCAGGCGATCGCCAACCTGCTCGACAACGCGCTCAAATACACCCCCGCGGGCGCAGTGGCGCTCTCCGCCCGGCGCAGCGCCGATATAGCGCGCGTCGAAGTCGCGGATAGCGGGCCCGGCGTGCCGCCCGACCGGCGCGAGGCCGTGTTCGACCGCTTCGTGCGCCTCGAAGGCAGCCGCAGCACGCCGGGAAACGGCTTGGGGCTGAGCCTCGTGCGGGCCGTCGCCAAGCTGCATGGCGGCGAGGTCTGGCTCGAGGACAACGAGCCTGGGCTCAAAGCAATCTTCATACTGCCGACGGCTGAAGCGCGCGCTCTGCCGAGCAGCCGCACGGCCGCTTGAGCCGCTCGAGGGGCACGCGCCGCGCCAGATCCGTCAGCAGCGCGCGCAGCTTTGCCGCATCGAGGCCGGCGCTGCGCATCACCGGCACCATGATGTCATCGCGCAACAGCTCTTCGAGCGTCGGCTCCGCCGCCATCTCCCAACCCCGCATTGCGATCTCCTCGCTTCAGCACGGCTTGAAAGATTGCGTCCAACCTTGGCCGATTTATGGCAACCGATGGTTATTTTAACGGCGCAACGGCGCGCCGTGTGGTTGTTCTACAAGGCGCCGATCGTCCGTAGGTCGATTGACTTTTAGCTATTTCAGGCGGGCTCGCCGAGATCGATCTGGTTCGGGCTGGTGAATGCGCCACCCAGCAAACGCGCCGGCAATGGGGTTGCCAGTGGTACCGCAAAGGAGGGATTCCGCCTTCGTTCCGCGCGCAGTCGGCGCTCGGGCGAGGGAACGGCCTCTCAA
>DASWFH010000537.1:0-1613 GCA_036394355.1 Allostellaceae bacterium
GCGGCAGGACGATGGTCCAGAAGCGGCGGCTCGCGCCGGCGCCGTCGATCGACGCCGCCTCGAGCAGCGATTTCGGGATCGATTGCAGCCCGGCGAGGAAGAACAGGAAATTGTAGCTGATCTGCTTCCACGCCGCGGCGATGACGACGAGCGCCAGCGCCTGGGTGCCGTCGAGCAGGTAGTTCCAGTCGATGCCCAGCCAGCGCAGCCCATAAGCGACGATGCCGATGCCGGGATTGAACAAAAATAGCCAGAGCACGCCGGCCACCGCCGGGGCGACGGCGTAGGGCGCCAGCAGCACGGTCTTGTAGAGGGCGGCGCCGCGCAGCACGCGGTCCGCCATCACCGCCAGCAGCAGCGACGGCGCGACCGCCAACACCGTGACGGCGACGCTGAACACCGCGGTCACGCCGAGCGAATGGAGATAGGCGGGATCGGCCAGGACGGCGGTGAAATTGTCGATGCCGACGAAGCGCGAGGAGAGCCCGAAGGGATCCTCGCGGTGCAGCGACTGCCACACCGCCTGCGCCGCCGGCCAGAAGAAGAACAGCAGCGTCACCGCGAGCTGCGGCGCGAGCAGAAGATAAGGAAGAAGCTTGCCGCGAAAGACGACGCGCCGCTGCATCGTCTAGGGCATGGCTTCAGCGATCGAGAAGCCACCCCCCTCCCTTACCCTCCCCCTCAGGGGGGGAGGGGATTGCACTGTGTTTCCCGCTCCCCCCTTGAGGGGGAGGGAGGGGTGGGGGGTGCGCAGCGGCACGGCGCGCTACTTCGCCGCGGACTCGAACTGGCGGAGGATGGCGTTGCCGCGCTTCACTGCGTTGTCGACCGCGGCTTGCGCGGTCTCGTTGCCGGCGAAGGCGGCCTCGAGGTCCTCGGCCCAGGCGTCGCGGATCTGCACCAGATTGCCGAAGCGCAGGCCGCGCGAATTCTCGGTCGGCTCCTTGTTGGTGAGCTCCTTCAGCGTCACCTCGATGTCCGGGTTCTTCTGGTAGTAGCCCTCGTCCTTGAGCGCCTGATACGCCGCCTTGGTGATCGGCAGGTAGCCGGTCGCCTTGTGGAACGCGACCTGCAGCTCGGTCTGCGACAGGAAGGTGAAGAACTTGGCGACGCCCTTGTACTCCTCGGGCTTCTTGCCGCTCATCACCCACAGGCTGGCGCCGCCGATGATCGAGTTCTGCGGCGCGCCCTTGACCTCGGGGTAATAAGGCAGCGCGAAAGTCGCGAACCTGAACTTGGCGTTCTTCGCGACATTGCCGTAGAAGCTCGACGACGATTGCAACATGCCGCAGTCGCCGCTGAGGAACTTGCCCTCGGCATCGGCATAGCGCCCGCCGTAATCGAAGGTCTTGTCCTTCTGCGCCTCGGCGAGGGCGGCGATGTGCTTCACCTCGAACGGCGTGTTGAAGACGAATTGCGTGTCGACCCCGCCCATGCCGTTGGCATTGGTGCCGATGGGCATGTTGTGCCACGCGTTGAACTGCTCGATCTGCGTCCAGGTGATCCAGCCGGCGGTGAAGCCGCACGGGTAGCCGGCGGCGCGGATCTTCTTGGCGTCGGCGAACCATTCGGGCCAGGTCTGTGGCGGCTTCTCCGGATCGAGCCCCGCCTTC
>DASWFH010000538.1:0-8231 GCA_036394355.1 Allostellaceae bacterium
TTAGGCTTGCGCCGGCGCTCGGCCCAGGGCGAAGCCGCCGCGCGACCGCTTAAGCGCGGGCGGCTGCGTCGCCGCGCTTGGCCATCTCCTCGGCCACGAGCTCCTTCTTCGAGAGCTTGCCGACCGGCGTCTTGGGCAGACTCGCGCGGATCTCCATCGCCACGGGCATCTCGTACTTGGCGAGCTTGTCGGCGAGGAACGCCTTGAGCTCGTCGAAGCCGAACGAAGCCGCGCCCGGCTTCAAGGCGATGAAGGCCTTGGCCGATTGCCCGCGATAGTCATCGGGGATGCCGATCACCGTGACTTCGGCCACGGCGGGATGCTCGTAGATCGCCTCCTCGATGGTGCGCGGGAAGACATTGAAGCCGCCGGAGAGGATCATGTCCTTCTTGCGGTCGACCAGCGTCACATAGCCGTCCGCATCGATGAAGCCGATGTCGCCGGTATGGAAGCGCCCGCCGCGGAACGCCTCTTGCGTCGCCTCGGGCCGCTTCCAATAGCCCTTCATCACCTGCGGCCCGCGGATGCAGATCTCGCCCTTCTCGCCCTGCGGCAGCACGGTCATGCCGGTCTCGATGTCGACCACCTCGACGATGGTGTGCGGCGCCGGCAGGCCCACCGTCCCGGCGCGCGGCTCGCCGCCGACCGCCTGCATCGTCCCCAACGGCGCGGTCTCGGTCAGGCCGTAGCCCTCAGACGGCGTCACGCCCGCGAGCTCCTTGAAGCGCGTCAGGATCTCCGCCGGCAGCGGCGCGCCGCCCGAGCTGCACACGCTGAGCGACGTGAGGTCGACTTCCTTGATCTTGGAGTGGAGCACCATGGCCGCGTACATGGTCGGCACGCCTGCGAACACCGTGATTTTCTTGCGCGCGATGTCGGTGAGAGCGCGCTCGGCATCGAAGCGGATGTGCATCACCATCTCAGTGCCGGTGGCGATCGCCAGCAGCATGATGAAGGTGAGGCCGAAGATGTGGAACAGCGGCAGCACCACCAGGCATTTGTCCTCGCCGTCGGTCATGGCGTCGCCGACCCAGCGGTCGCGCACGCTCACCACGGCGCAGAAATTGGCGTGGGTAAGCATGGCGCCCTTGGGCTCGCCGGTGGTGCCGCCGGTGTATTGCAGCACCGCCACTTCGTCCTCGAGCGGCCCGTGCGGATGGCGGCGATAGTCGCCGTCATTGGCGATGAGCTGCGCGAAATCGACCTCGCGGCCGGCGCCCGCGACACGCTCGGCCGGCGGGCCGAACACCGCCTTCACCGCCGGCGCGGGGAGGAAATCCTCGAGGCTGCAGACGATGAGCGTGTCGTACTTCGCGGTGCCCTTAAGCGCCGCCACCTGCGGATAGAGCGTCGGCAGTCCCAGCGTCACCATCACCTGGGCATCGGAATCGGCGATCTGGTATTTGAGCTCGCGTGGCGCGGCAAGCGGGCTGAAATTGACGACGCGGCCGCCCGCCATCAGCACGGCGAAAAAGCAGACGACGTAATGCGGGGTGTTCGGGAGATGGAGCCCGACATGTACGCCGGGCCCGACGCCCAGCGCCTGCAGCCCCTTGGCGGCTCGGGCGGCCAGGCGCTCAAGCTCGCGAAAGCTCACGCGGCGCTCGTAGAAATCGAGCGCCGTCTTGTCCTGCCAGGTCCGGGCGGCGGTCTCGAGCAGGCTCTCGAGCGGCAACGACGGCGGCAGCGGATCGCCCCAGGACACGCCCGGCGGATAGGATCTCTCCCAGATATGCGCCATCGCAGGTCTCCCTTTGGCGGCGCGCCGGTCTGCCCTGCGGCATTAGGGGAGCCGGCCTATTTTCCCGCCTCCGGAATCTTATAGGGGAGGACGACGATCCCCGCCAGTGCGGCCATGCCGGTGCCGCTCATATGGGCCTTGGCACATAGCCGTAGCGCAAATTGCTGCGGCCGGCACCGTTGCGCTCGTAATCCTGCTTGAGCGCGGTGAAGCGGTCGGCGGCGAGATCGGCGCGGCGCTCGTAGCCGTAGAGCTTCGCCGCATTGCCGCCGAAGATTGCCGTCTTGATCGGTCCCTCTGCCGGCCCCAACGCGGCGAAGCCATGGTTCTTCTGCATGTCCTCCGGGATCTCGAGCCGGCGCAGCCCTTCGATCTGCCATTGCGGCGAGCCCGTCCACACCGCGTCGGTGCCCCAGATGACGTGATCGGCGCCGAGCCCCTTCACCAGCGTGCCCATCAGCGCCGCCGCAAGCCGCGGCTGCACCACGGTCGAGAAGGCGAAGAGCTGGCCCAGATCGCCATAGACGTTGCCGACGCCGTATTTCGCCGGGATGTCCGCGAGATCGCTGACCCAGGAGATGCGGCCGGTCTCATCCCATTCCTTCATCGCCTCGGCTGGGCTGCCGCCGACATGGCGGTAGGCCGAGTGGTAGATGATGAAGTTGAGTTGCGGCCAATCCTTCGCTGCCTGGCCGACATCGCTGACATCGACGTAGGGGCGCAGGTTGGGGAATTGCTGCTCGACCGAGGGTGCGAACAGCCCCTTGTGGATGCAGACGTTGCGGATGCCCGATTTGACGAATTTCTCGTAGGCAGGATAGACGAGCTTCTCGTCGTCGAGTCGCCAGGGATGCCGCGCCAGATCCTTGTGCGTATTGTCGCCGATGGTGTAGCCCTTCCACGAATCGGGCTTGTACTCGGCGACGGCGCGATCGATGCCCTCGAGCCAGCGGTCCCAGCCCGGCGTGATGGTGTAATGGGCGAGCATGCGGCGCGTGCCCGCCTCCTTGTTCACCTTGTCGCGCGTCTGGAACACCTGCTTCTGCGGGATGAACCAGTCCTCCGGCACTTCGGAGGGCGAGTTGGTCAGAAGCGCCACCTTGGTGTCGCTGTCGAGATAGATTTCCTTGACGTAGTTGGCGTATTTCAGGTCGTCGAGGGTCTGCGGCTTGTCGCCGATGGCGCTGTTCCAGCCGGACTTGCCGACGGCCTCGCGCATCTTGACGAAGCCGTTGAGCCGCGTGTCGTCGCGCAGGAAATGCGTGTGCGTGTCCATGACGAACTGGCCCGAGAGCGCCCTGGCGCGCTCCTCGGCGAGCTCGGGCGTCGCGGCTTCCGCCGGCGTCGCGTCGAACAGCGCGCCATAGACTTGGTTCATCGCCACGAACGACGCCGCCATGCCCGCGGCGGTCTGGAAGAAGCGGCGGCGCGTCACCCCCTGCTTCTTGGCGAGGCCGTCGGCCAGCGCAACCAGCCGCGCCTCGACTTCCTTCTGCTCGCGCGTCTGCGGCGAGGGGAAGTACTCATCGCTCGATACCACCTGCGTCGGAATCGGCGACGGGAATGCCGCCTCCTCCGCGGGCAACAACTGCTCGAGTTCGGCTTTGCTGAGGAATCCCATGGTTGGCTCCCGATCGATTCGCCACGCTTATGTTTCTGCTCCGTCGTGCCTTAAACGTCGAGCCGCGGCGGCATGCTCAGGAACGACTGCACGACATGCCAGACCTGCTGGCGGTTGATGCCGAGATTGAGCGAATGCGCGGCGCCCGCCAGCAGCACGAATTGCCGGTCGGGATTGGGCAGCCGCGCGAAGAAGCCGAGCACGTCCTCGAGCGTGGCGATGCCATCATATTCGCCGCGCAGCACCAGCACCGGCGCCGGCATGTTCACCGGATCGACCACCGGCAAGTTCGCGGTCATGTCGAGATAGGTGCCGGTCGGGATGGTGTCGCCGAATTGGAGCTCGGCATCGGCCAGCGCCTCGGGCACGCGCGGATCCGACGTGCCCGGTTTGTCGCGGGTGAAGATGCTGCGGATCATGTCGCGGTCGCGCGGCCGGCGGTTGTGCGCGCGGTAGTACTCGACCTGCTCGGCGCGTTTGCCCAGTGTGGGCGAGCCCGCGCCGGTCCAGGTGAAAGCCTCCAGCACGAGCCGGTCGACGCGGTCGGGCTGCGCCATGGCGAAGGCGCCGGCGCGCAGCGCGCCCGATGACTCGCCGAGGAAATGGAGCTTGGCCTGCCCGGTCTCGCGCGCGACGAGCGCGCTCCCCGCCGCCAGATCCTCGACCCCGCTGGCGATGTCGGAATTGCCGTCGGTGCGCGAGGAGCGGCCGTAGCCCTCATGGTCCATGGTCCAGACATCGAAGCCGGCGCGCGCGAAGACGTTCATCAGCGAATATTCGCCGGCGCCGGGCACCGTGAGGTCGAAGGTGGAGCGCGCCGAGATGGACGAGCCGTGCACCAGGAACAGCACCGGCGGCGGCTTGTCCCCGGCCTTCGGCGTGGCCAAGCGTTTGCGATAAAGATAGAGCGAAACCTCACCCTTCCTCGCCCAGTATTCGCCGCTCCACAGCGCCTCGCTGCCGCCGGACACGGCCGCCGGCTCGGCCAGCGCCGCACCGCCGGCGAGCGCCGCGCCGATGCCGAGACCCGCCGCCCGCACGATGTCGCGCCGCGTCGGTGCGCCCGCTTGCGTCGTCGTCATGGCCTCTCCATCCGCGTCTTTGCCCATGATGCCTCAGCATCGGCGCAACGGGAAGGGAGGCGATTTTTCATCGACGCGGACCGGCGCCGGGTCTAGGCTCAAGCGAACGCTCCAGAAAAATTCAGGCGCCCGTGTCTGTTGCTCGGGGCCCACCCGGGGAGGTGTCGCATGACCCATGCCGCATTGTCCGCCCGCACGCTCCTGCTCGCCGCCGCGACCGCCTTTGCCGCATCGGCCGCAACGGCCGATGCGGCATCCGACCGGCAGGCGGGCAAGGTCCATTTCCCGATCTCCTGCTCCGCCGATGCGCAGCAGCAATTCGACCGCGCGGTCGCGATTCTGCATTCCTTCTGGTACGAAGAAGCGGCCAAGGAATTCGCCGCCGTCGCCGACACGGACCCATCCTGCGCCATGGCGCAGTGGGGGGTGGCGATGAGCGTGTGGTATCCCCTGTGGTACCCGCCCGGCGCCGCGGCGCTCAAGACCGGAGCGACCGCTGTCGAGAAAGCCCAGGCGCTCGACGCCAGGACCGACCGCGAGCGCGACTACATCAATGCGATCGGCGCGTTCTACAAGGACCGCGACACGCTCGACCACCGCACGCGGAGTGTTGCCTACGAGAAGGCGATGGAACAGGTCTATCTCCGCTATCCCGACGACAGCGAAGCCGGCGTGTTCTACGCCCTCGCGCTCGACGCCACCGCGCTGCCGACCGACAAGAGCTACGCCAACCAGAAGAAGGCGGCAGCGATCCTGGAGAAGCTGCATGGCGAGCAGCCGGATCATCCCGGCATTGCGCATTATCTGATCCACAGCTACGACTCGCCGCCGCTCGCCCAGCAGGGGCTGCCGGCGGCGCGCAGCTATGCGCAGATCGCTCCCGCCGTGCCGCATGCGCTGCACATGCCCTCCCACATCTTTACCCGGCTCGGCCTCTGGCAGGAGTCGATCGATGCAA
Organism: Allostellaceae bacterium; assembly: GCA_036394355.1. Taxonomy (GTDB): domain Bacteria; phylum Pseudomonadota; class Alphaproteobacteria; order ATCC43930; family CGMCC-115725; genus DAHUYF01. The sequence continues at coordinate 5,403 of DASWFH010000538.1, forward strand.
ACCGCGCCGCCCATGACGCCGCGCGGGGCTACGCGCAGGAGAATTTGGGCCCGAACGCCTGGGACGCCGAGACGCTCCACACCATGGATTATCTCGAATACGCCTATCTCCAGGGCGCACAGGATGAACGGGCGAAGCAGGTCGTTGACGAGCTCGCCACCTTGCGCAAGGGCCCGCCGCTCACGCTGCCCGCGGCCTACGCCATCGCGGCGATTCCCGCTCGCTTCGCGCTCGAGCGGCGCAATTGGGCCGAGGCCGCCGCGCTGGCACCGCCACTTCTCGATGTCGATCTGGGCATCTTTCCCTGGGCAGAGGGCATCACCGCCTTCGCCCGCGCCGTGGGCGCCGCCCGCAGCGGCGACGCCGATGCGGCGCGGCAGGAGATCGCGAGGCTTGAGGCAGCGCGGGACAAGCTGACGGGGGTGAAGAACACCTACTGGGCAAACCAGGTCGACGTGCAGCGACAGGCGGCAATGGCGACACTCGCCCATGCCGAAAGCAACGACCGGGAGGCACTCGAGCTCATGCGCTCCGCCGCCGCGCTCGAAGCCTCGATGGAGAAGCACCCGGCGACGCCGGGCGCCGTCGTCCCGGCGCGCGAGCTGCTCGCCGACCTGCTGCTCGAGCTCGGCCAGCCCGCCGATGCCTTGCGCGAATACGAGGCAACGCTGACCACCGACCCCAACCGCTTCCGCAGCCTCTTCGGCGCGGCGCAAGCGGCGGAGCAGTCGGGTGACATGGCCAAGGCCAGACGCTCCTACGAGAACCTCGCGGCGCTCACGGCGCATGCCGACAGCCAGCGGCCGGAGCTGCAGACAGCGCAGGCATTCCTGGCCAAGGCGCAATAGCGCCGGCCGGCGCAGCTAAGACGCGGCGCCGGTGATCGCTGGAACGGCGAACCGCTGCGTCAGCGGCCGCGGCCGTGAAACAATGCGGCCTGGAAGGCGCAGACGAAGCTCAGCAGGCAGTGGATGCTGAGCACGAGCGGCCAGAACCATTGATGCGCGGCGGCGCCGATGCGCAGCGCATACCAGCCGAGCAGCAGCACCGGGACCGGCATGATCTGATAAAGCAGCCAGTATTTTACGTAACGTCGCAGCAGCGAGTTCTCGTCGTTGATGCCGATGCTCGCGAGAATCGGCAAAGAGGCTGTTGCCATGTGCACCCCCAAAAATCGAGGCGTCACCGGCCGCTCCCGTGCGGCCATGACGACCCTGCACCGGTCGGCCGGCACCCGGCGCCCTTGTCCGGGCACCAGACGCCAGCCCCTCGGTGAAGCCGCATTAAAGCCAGCGACAGGTTTAGCGTCGGTTAACCCGGGCGCGGCGACGAGCCGCCGGCGCCGCTGCGCGCCTCGCGGTCGATCACGGCGCGCAGATCCTTCCAGCCATAGGCCACCGACTCGACCGGCGCGCCGCCGACGGGGATCGGCCGGTGCAGCACCAGCTTGCCGCCGAGCCGCTCGTAGAAGAAGCGCGAGGGGTTGGCGCGCACCACCCAGACGAGCGCGGAGCGATGGCCGCAATGGACCAGCCGCGCGAACAGCGCCAACAAAAGGAGCCGGCCGAAGCCCTGGCCCTGCGCCTCCGGCGCGACGTAGAGGGTATAGATCTCGCCGGCGTAGCCGAAGCCGCCTTCGCGCTGCGGCCCGCAATTGCCGAAGCCAACGAGCCGCGCCTCGCCGCCGTCGGGCCGCGGCTGTTGCGCGACCCAGACATCGCCTGCGCGGTGCCGCAGGAACCCCGCCCAGGACGCCGTCTGCCGCTGCTCGGACATGGCGAGCAGCACCCGGTCGGGCAGCATGCCGGCATAGGTCGAGCGCCAGGTATCGACCTCGATCCGGCCGATGGCCCGCGCATCCTGGAGTCGCGCCTGTCTAATGGTGCCCATGCGTCTCCTCCGAGACGACGCATCATAGACCGACGCGGGCGCGTTTGACGAGATGCGGCGTGGCCGGCGCGGCGTTGCGGCGCAGCGCCGGCGCAAGCGCGCGTTAGCGGATTCTTAGCACTTGGGAGCCGCGGGCCCGCCGCAAGCGCGCCGATACCGCAGGGTACTACCGTCCGAATCTCCCGATCATTTCGAGCGGGCAATGAACCGGGTTTCTGCAGGTGGTGTTCGGCAGGCACGCATCATTTTCCTGGGGCGAGGCGCTCTGCGCCGAGCGCCACCACGGCCGCCGCGATCACGCCAAGGAATCGCCGCAGCCATCGTCACCTCCAATGATGCCCGCCGCCGAAGCCGAGGCCGATGCCGACCGAGACGGGCGGCGGATAGACGGCGTAGCCCGGTGCGTAATAGCCGGGGCCATAGCCATAGCCGGGGGCATAGCCATAAACGGGCGGCGGTGGCGCGGCGGGCGCGACGATGCAACCGCCGAGGCCGACCAGCATAAGCGCGACCGCTGCCGCTCGGTGAAACCTTGCCATGTCCAACTCCTGCGAAGGCGAAGCGCCTTCATTGGTCATGCAGTAATAAGGCGGAGGCCCCCGCGCCATCCCCTGACATGAACGATCTGTAATATAGCGATCCAAGGACGCGCACCGATCCTGGCCGGCGCCGGGCTGGTAGCATTTATCTCGATTTCGCCGGACTGCCGCGACGGCGCTCACCGCCCCATGGTGAGCACCACCTTGCCGGTGGATTTGCGCGTCTTGAGCAGGTCGAGCGCTTGCGCCACTTCGCTGAAATCCAGGGTGTGCGAGACATGCGGCTTGAGCCTGCCCTCTTCGAACCAGCGGAAGAGCTGCGAGAAGGACTCCGCCACGAGTTGCGGCTTGTGGCGGCGATAGGAACCCCAGAAGAATCCGACGATGTCGATGTTCTTCA
>DASWFH010000539.1:0-6992 GCA_036394355.1 Allostellaceae bacterium
CCGAGGTGGTCGCGCTTGAGATCGATGCCGGCATGTTCCTGTCGGCGACCGTGGCGCGGGGCGAGGAGCACATCGTCGTCCGCGCCGCCACGCTCGTCGCTGCTGCCGGCGGCTTCGAGGCCAATATCGAGTGGCTGAAGACCTATTGGGGCAAGGCCGCGGACAATTTCCTGATCCGTGGCACGCCCTACAATCGCGGCGGGCTGCTCAAGACCCTCCTCGACCATGGCGTGGGCCAGGTCGGCGACCCGACGCAGTGCCACGCCGTGGCGATCGACGCGCGCGCACCGCGCTTCGACGGCGGCATCATCACCCGGCTCGACTGCGTCGTCTTCGGCATCGTCGTCAACCAGCACGGGCAGCGCTTCTACGACGAGGGCGAGGATGTCTGGCCCAAGCGCTACGCGATCTGGGGACGGCTGGTCGCGGCGCAACCGGACCAGATCGCCTACATCGTCTTCGACGCGTCCTCGCTCGCGCTCTTCATGCCCTCGCTCTACCCGCCGGTCGAAGCGTCCAGCATCTGCGCCCTCGCGCAAAAACTGGGCCTCGACGCCGACGCGCTCGAGCAGACGGTAAGCGGCTTCAACGCTGCGGTGCGGCCCGGCACTTTCGACCATACCGTGCTCGACGACTGCCGCACCGAGGGGCTGCGCCCACCCAAAAGCCATTGGGCGCGGCCGATCCAAACGGCGCCGTTCTACGCCTACCCGGTCCGCCCCGGCATCACCTTCACCTATCTCGGCACCCGCGTGAACAAGCAGGCGCGCCTGCTGATGGCGGACGGCAAGCCTTCGTCCAACATGTTCGCCGCCGGCGAGATCATGGCCGGTAACGTGCTCGGCCGCGGCTATGCCGCCGGCATCGGCATGACCATCGGCAGCGTCTTCGGCCGCATCGCCGGAGGGGAGGCCGCCGCCAATGCACGCAACTAACGCTCTCGCCGAGGCGGACCGCCTGATGACGGTCTGCAATGCCTGCCGCTATTGCGAGGGGCTCTGCGCCGTCTTTCCGGCGATGGAGATGCGCCGCGCCTTCCCGGATGGCGACCTCCACTACCTCGCCAATCTCTGCCACGGCTGCGGCGCCTGCTATTACGATTGCCAGTTCTCGCCGCCGCACGAGTTCAACGTCAATGTGCCGCGCGTCCTGGCGCAGGTTCGCGCCGACTCATACCGCGCCTATGCCTGGCCGGCGGCCTTCGCGGGCGTGTTCGAGCGCAACGGCCTCGCCATCGCCGTCATCGCCGCCTTGTGCGTCGCCGGCTTCCTGCTGGGCTTCGCCGCCCGCAATGAACCCGCGGCCTTGCTCGGCGCCCACGCCGGGCCCGGCGCCTTCTATCGGCTGATGCCGCACAAGGCGATGGCGGCGCTGTTTGGCGCGGCGCTTCTCTATGCGGTGGTCGCGCTCGCCATGAGCCTGCGGCTATTCTGGCGCGACATCGCGCGGCCGGGAGAGCCGCCGACAGACCTGCGCTCGCTCTGGCAAGCGATCAAGGATGCGGGCCGGCTGCGCTATCTCGACGGCGGCGGCGGCGGCTGCATGAACGACGACGAGCGCCCCGCCGACCGGCGGAAGCTCTATCACCACCTCACCGTCTACGGCTTTCTGCTGTGCTTCGCCGCGACGGCGGTGGCGACGCTCTATCACTTCCTTCTCGGTCGCGAGGCACCCTACCCCTGGTACGACCTCCCGGTGGTCCTCGGCACGCTCGGCGGCATCGGACTGGTGGTCGGTCCCGCCGCCCTGCTCGCGGCGAAGTGGCGGGGCGATCCGGCGGTGCAGGACGAGGGTCGCCGCGGCATGGACGTCGCATTCATCGCCATGCTGCTCATGACCGGCATCACCGGCCTGGCGCTGCTGGTGTGGCGTGAGACGCCGGCGATGGGGCCCCTCCTCGCGCTCCATCTCGGCGTCGTCTTCGGCTTCTTCATCACCATGCCCTACGGCAAATTCGTGCACGGCCTGTATCGTTTCGCCGCGCTGATCCGCTACGCGCAGGAGCGCCGCGTGCTACGGACGCGGGAGGATCAAGCAGAGGTGTAAGGACCGGGATGCCGACCGTCGCCTCGGCCTCCTTGGCCCCGGAAACTACTCGGCGGTTTCTTCGTGGGAACGGCACAAGCACATCGCGCATCGCGTCGCGCACGGCGCTGTCGCGGCCATGCATGCCATGCCGGCGTCCGTCGCTGGCAGTGCTTCGATGCCCTTTACGACGCTACTTCGACGCCCCCTGGTGCTTCTTCCACCACGTCTCGAGTCCGACTTTATCGAACGTCTCTGGATCCGGTTCGGAGCCAGAGATCGCCCGATCCGCTTCGATGTTTCGGATAGACGTGCGGTCGGATTGGAAACGCGTCGATGCCTTTTCTTCTGGTCGCAGGGCATGTTGCGGCACGATCGGCGCCGCAGCGTAGAGCTGGCCATCGCTGTCGGCCGCTGGTGCAGCCATGGCGGCAACACTTAGAGATGCGGCAAAGACCGTGGAGATGACGGGCAGGGTCAATCCAATAATCGATCCGCGATTGGTGTCCATAATGCCTCCTGAAATCGCCGGAGATCCCAGAGATACATCGGCTTTGGTTGGCATTATGCGCACGGTTACTTTAAGCAATCGCAAATTTTGCCCCGGGATTTATTTCAATTTAAGGGAAATAATATTTCGCCCGACCTGAGAACTTACTCAGGTCGAGCCGAAAGAGCGCGTTTCGTCGTAAATCGCCGCCGACGTCGCTAGCGGCCCGTCTTATGATCTTACGGTCCCCACAATATGGCGCAGTCCTTCGGCCGGTCGGACGCGCACGTCGGCGCCGGCTTTGCTTCGAGCCAATCAATCGTTGATAAAGATCTCAGCGGCGATGGCGGTAGGGTCGCTGATTCCCGCCGTGACCTTCCAGCTACTGGGCAGAAAGCCGGACGCTGCCGTTGTGCGACTGGTAGACGTCCTTCGACCGGAGGTCGACGGCGTCAGAGACGATCGCCGCCATCAAGGCAATGAAGATGGCAACGCCGAGCCCTGCCAGGAATGCCCTCATGCGCACCTCCCCGTGCGGCGCGATCTCGCTTTGTGCAGGTGTAGCATGGCCGGCCGCCGGTGCTCTACTGCGCCGTCGCGCGCTTGAGGAAGTCGATGAGGTCCGCCCGATCCTTGGCGTCGGGCATCTTCTGCAGCGGCATCTTCGAGCCCGGCGCCACCACCTCCGGCCCTTCGGCGAACAGGCGGTCCACGGTCTGCTCGCTCCAGACGAGCCCGCTCCCGCTGAGGGCGGGCGAGTAGGCATAGCCCGCCGCCGCGCCGGCGCGGCGCCCGAAGAGGTGGTAGAGCGTCGGGCCGGCCTTGGTCTCACCGCTCTCGGTCAAGGCATGGCAGGCGCGGCATTTGCGGAAGAGCCGGGCGCCGCGATCCTCGGCCTCGGCGGCCGGCGATAGCGGCGGCACCGCGCCCGAGAGCTCGTGCCCGTCGCCGACATCCCAGAGGCGCACGACCCCATCGGAGCCGCTCGACAGCAATGTCTTGGCGTCGCGCGTAAAGGCGAGCGCCCAGACCGGCCCGCGCACGGCATAGAGGCTGCGGCGGAGAGCCCCGTCGGAAAGCTGCCAGAGATCGACCGTGCCCTGCGACGTGCCCGACGCCACAAGGGATGCATCGCTCGCGAGGGCCAGCGCCAGCACGGGATCCTCGTGGGCCTCGTAGTGGAACGTCTCGTGTCGCTCGGCCGCGTCCCAGACGCGCACCGTCTTGTCGCTCGATGCCGAGAGGAGGCGGCCGTCGGCCGCGAAGGTGAGCGCGTTGATCGGGAAGCCGTTGCCGGGAAGCGTCGCGGCGAGGCTGCCATCGGCGACATGCCAGAGCAGGATCCGACCGTCGTAGTCGCCGCTGGCAAGGACCGCTCCATCGGGTGACAAGGCGACCGCGTTGACGTTGGCGCCGTGGCCAGCCAGCGCGCTGCTGGCGCCGCTGGCGACATCCCACAGCCTTACGTCATGGTCCCAACTGCCCGAAGCGACCGTCCTGCCGTCGGACGACACGGCGAGCGCCGCCACCTTGCCGCGGTGCCCGCGCCAGCGTGCGGCCGGCTTTGCCGTTTCGATATCCCAAAGTATGAGCGTACCGTCATCGCTCGCCGACACCGCGCGGCGACCGTCCGGCAGGAACAGGGCGGCGTTGACGCCCGCCTCGTGGCCGATGAGCCGAGCCAGCAGCTTCTGCTGCGGCAAATCCCAAACGATCACGGTGTAATCGAAACCGGCGGTCAGGACGCGCGCGCCATCGCCGCTGACGGCGATGCCCTTGACCGGCCCGCCATGACCGATGAGCGCGCCGCCTGCGCTCGCCACCACGACGGTGAGGAAAAAGATGGCCGGCAGGAGAACACGCGCCGCCCGCACCACGATCTACCGTTCGCGGTATTCGCGCTCGGTCAGCGAGCGGATGATCGGGCCGCTGTCGTCGCCGGGCGGGCTGCGGTCGCTGGGCGACGGCAGGTCATAGCCGGCGGGTCGATGCACGAATTGCGGGACGAGCGCACCGGTCTCGGCATCGACGATCAGTGTTGTGACCTTGAAGGCGCCGTTGTCATCGCCGCCTGGATTCATCACCACCACCGCGTAGCCCGCGCGCTCGCCGATTTTCGTCGGCGTCGCGCGCAGCACGGTCACGTGGTAGCGCTCGGCAATGGCGGCTGACACCTTGTCGGGTGCGAGCGGCTCCGCGCCGGCGACACCGAGGCATGCGCTCGCGAGCAGTAGCGCCGCCGCCACTGCAGGGAATCGCGCCATCGATTTGCTGCCGGTGCTCAATCGTCGTCGCCGCTGGCGGGCGAGCGCCGCTCCATCTCGGCGACCCAGAGCTGGTGGTGTTCCTCCGCCCAGTTGCGGTCGACCTTGCCGGTGCCCATGGCGTCGAAGGCGCCCTCCATGCCGATCGTGCCGATATAGATGTGGCCGATGATGAGCGCGATCATCAACAGGCCCATGATGGCGTGCCAGATCTGCGAAAGCTGCGTGTCCTGCAGCGGCGTCAGGTCCGTCGGCAGGCCCAGGCCGAAGATGTTGAGGAAGGCGAAGGTGTGCGAGAACCAGGCGAAGTTGAAGGGAAACAGCAGGGCGAGGCCCGACAGGCTCACCGACACTCCGCCCAGGATCACCAGCCAGAAGACCAATTTCTGGCCCGCGTTGAATTTCTCTGCCGGCGGATGGTCATGCTTGCTGAAGAAACCGCCGGCGCGCTTGATCCACTGCCAGTCATAGCGATTGGGGATGTTCTCGCGCAGCCATAGCACGAACATCAGCACGATGCCGATCATGAAGGCGAAGGCGAGATAGTTATGCGCGAGCTTGCCGAGCCAGGTGAGCCAGGAGAATGCCGCAGCGCCGATGATCGGACGCAGCACGTAGCGGCCATAGAGCATGTTGAGGCCGGTGAGCCCGAGGATGATGAAGGACGCCGCCGTCATCCAATGGGTGAAGCGCTCGATGGTGTTGAAGCGCTCGATCACCAGGCCGCTCCAACCCGATTGGAGCTTGATGCGGCCGCGCAGCGCGAAGAACAGCGCCAGCACGGCGATGACACCGAGCAGAAGCCAGGCGCCCCAGGAGGACAGCGGCCCGTTGCGCGCCGCGCGCCAGTTCTCGCCCTCGGACTGGATGAGCACGCCCGCCTGCTTGTTGGGGATCGACACAGTGCCTTGCACGCCCTGGCGGATCTGGCGCCAGTCATCGGATTTGCTGCCGGCGCCGAGCGTGTCCGCGGTCTGATCAAGCGCGCGCTGCGCCAAGGCCGGTGCGTCGAAGGCAAGCGTACCGACGATGCCGCTGCCGATGGCGAGAGCGAGCATCAGAAAGAGGGCGAGCGCGAAGGCGCTCCAGTCGGCCGCGAGAATTCGTGCAAGCCGCATCGCGGTTTTTCCTCTCAATAATCTCCGTGGCTGGCGCGGCGCTCCAACTCGGTGAGCTGCTTGTCGTCGAGCTTGGTCATCGGCTTCCCGGCATAGACACCTTTACTCAGATGCACCTCATGCGCCTGCTCTTCGCGGTCGCAACCGCCCAGCATCGCAAGCAGCAACGCGCCGCAGACGGATACAACAAGATTCTTGGGCAACGCAAACCCCACGCAACGAAATCCTGCCACCTCAGCTGCGGCCGCCCTTGAGCTGGTAGGCCGTGCCCCAGCCCCAGGCGCCCGAGCCGAAGCCGCGCGCCACCACCCGCTCGCGGTAGATGTTGGAGATGACGTCGCCGTCGCCGGCCAACAGCGCCTTGGTCGAGCACATCTCGGCGCAGAGCGGCAGCTTGCCCTCAGCCAGGCGGTTGCGGCCGTATTTGACGAGTTCGGCCTCGCTGCCCGCCTTCTCGGGCCCGCCGCCGCAGAAGGTGCATTTGTCCATCTTGCCGCGGCCGCCGAAATTGCCGGCCTGCGGATATTGCGGCGCGCCGAACGGGCAGGCGTAGAAGCAGTAGCCGCAGCCGATGCAGAGATCCTTCGAGTGCAACACCACGCCCTGCTCGGTCTGGTAGAAGCAGTCGACCGGGCAGACGGCCATGCAGGGCGGGTCGGAGCAATGCATGCAGGCGACCGAGATCGAGCGCTCGCCCGGCTTGCCGTCATTGAGCGTGACGACACGGCGGCGGTTCACGCCCCAAGGCACGTTGTTCTCGTTCTTGCAGGCGGTGACGCACGCGTTGCATTCGATGCAGCGCTCGGCGTCGCAGAGGAATTTCATCCGCGCCATGATCGTGCTCCTCACGCTCTCTCGACGCGGCACAGGGTGGTCTTGGTCTCCTGCATCTGCGTCACCGAGTCATAACCGTAGGTCTGTGCCGTATTGGTGGACTCGCCGAGCACATAGGGGTCGGACCCCGGCGGATATTTGCTGCGCAGATCCTTGCCCTGGAACTGGCCGCCGAAATGGAAAGGCATGAAGGCGACGCCCTTGCCGACGCGCTCGATCACCTTGGCGACCACCTTGATCTTGCCGCCCTCGGGGCCATGG
>DASWFH010000540.1:0-2069 GCA_036394355.1 Allostellaceae bacterium
GACATGACGTTGCGGATCGTCGCCGGCGACAGGTCGAGATGGCCGCGCCGCGACAGCGTGCGCGAGCCGACCGGCTCGCCGGTCTCGACATAGGCGTCGACCACCATGCGGAAGATCTCGCGGCTGCGCTCGTTCAGCTCCGTGATGACCGGTTTGGCGACAGGCGGCATCCGTTCCAGTGTCATGGGCGAGGAACATCCTCTGAGCGCGCCGAAATGTAGGAAGCCCGCGCTCCAGCGTCAACCGAACCGTGTCCAGAGGCAGCCGCCGGGCTGGACGGCGGCCACCCCGCGCACTAGCTTGGCACGGCAAAGATAAAGATTAAGGTAGCGAGAATCGCCATGCCGCGCCCCTCCGGCCGCGCTCCCGACGAGCTTCGGCCCGTTCGCCTTGAGCCCGGCTTCGCCAAATATGCCGAGGGCTCCTGCCTCGCCCGCTTCGGCGACACGCATGTGCTGTGCACCGCCACACTCGAGGACAAGGTGCCGCCCTTCCTGCGCAACACCGGGCGGGGCTGGATCACCGCCGAATACGGCATGCTGCCGCGCTCGACCCAGACCCGCACCGACCGGGAGGCGGCACGCGGGCGCCAGAGCGGCCGCACCCAGGAAATCCAGCGCCTCATCGGCCGCTCGCTGCGCGCCGTCAGCAACCTTGCGGCGCTGGGCGAGCGCCAGATCCGCATCGATTGCGACGTGCTGCAGGCCGATGGCGGCACCCGCACCGCGGCGATCACCGGCAGCTATGTCGCCCTTCACATCGCGCTGCAGAAGCTGGTGCGCGAGGGCGCCTTGCCGGCGCTGCCGCTCACCGATGCGGTGGCGGCGATCTCCTGCGGCATCCATGGCGGGCAAGCGGTGCTCGACCTCGACTACGCCGAGGATTCGACCGCCGAGGCCGACGCCAATTTCGTGCTGACCGGGTCCGGCGGCATCGTCGAGATCCAGGCGACCGCCGAGGCCGAGCCCTTCGCCGAGGATCGCTTCGCCAGGATGCTGACGCTGGCGCGCGGCGGCATCGCCCGCCTCGTCCTCATGCAGCGCGCGGCCCTGGCGCCGGCTTAGCCCGTGGCAGCCCGGAGATTCGCCGGCGACCGGCTGGTCGTCGCCACCCACAATCCGGGCAAGCTCGTCGAGATCGCCGAGCTGTTGTCGCCTTTCGGTGTCGATGTGCTCGGCGCCGCTGCGCTCGGCCTGCGCGCGCCCGAGGAGACCGGCGCGACCTTCGAGGCCAACGCCGAGCTCAAGGCGCGCGCGGCGGCAGAGGCGAGCAAGTTGCCGGCGCTGGCCGACGATTCCGGGCTGGTCGTGCCGGCGCTCGGCGGCGAGCCCGGCATCTATTCAGCGCGCTGGGCCGGCGCCGAGCGCGATTTCGGCCGCGCCATGGCGCGGGTCGAGCGGGAGCTTGCCGGCAAGCGCGACCGCCGCGCCCATTTCGTCGCCGCCTTGGCGCTCGCCTGGCCGGACGGGCATGTCGAGACCTTCCGCGGCGAGGTTCACGGGTCGCTGACATGGCCGCCGCGCGGCGAGCGCGGCTTCGGCTACGACCCGATATTCGTGCCCGACGGCGAAACGCCGACCTTTGGCGAGATGGAGCCGGCCAGGAAGCACGCCATGAGCCATCGCGCCGATGCGTTCCGCAAGCTCGTCGGTGCGTGCTTTGCACGGGCCATGACGTCTTGAGCCGACGCCGGCACGTCCCAACCTGAGGAGCGGTCCGAGAGACCGCGCGCGAGGGACACAGATGCTTGACCCCGGCTTCGCCCTTTACATCCACTGGCCGTTCTGCAAGTCGAAATGCCCGTATTGCGACTTCAACAGCCATGTGCGCGACGGCATCGAGCAGGAGCGCTGGCGCAGCGCGCTCCTCGCCGAGCTCGACCATGCGGCGGGGGAGACGGCGGGACGGCGTGTCACCTCGGTGTTCTTCGGCGGCGGCACGCCCTCGCTGATGGAGCCGGCGACGGTGGCGGCGTTGCTTGACCGCGCCGCGGCGCGCTGGGCCATGGCGGAGGATGTCGAGGTGACGCTCGAGGCGAACCCGACCTCGGTCGAAGCCGCGCGTTTCGC
>DASWFH010000541.1:0-7972 GCA_036394355.1 Allostellaceae bacterium
CGGCCCCTTCACCTGGATCTCGAGCGTGCGCATGCCGTGCTCCATCGCCTTCTTGCCGGCATCCTCGGCGGCCATCTGCGCCGCGTAGGGGGTCGATTTGCGCGAGCCCTTGAACCCCATCGTCCCCGACGACGACCAGGCAATGGCGTTGCCCTGCGCGTCGGTGATGGTGATCATGGTGTTGTTGAAGGTGGCGTTGACATGCGCGACGCCGGAGGTGATGTTCTTGCGTTCGCGACGGCGCAGACGCGGCGCTGCAGCAGGCTTCGCCATATTCGGGTTCCCGTCCTCTCGGGCTTACTTGGTGACGGTCTTCTTGCCGGCGATCGGCCGGGCAGGACCCTTGCGGGTGCGGGCGTTGGTGTGGGTGCGCTGGCCGCGGACCGGCAGGCCCTTGCGGTGCCGCAGGCCGCGATAGCAGCCGAGATCCATCAGCCGCTTGATGTTCATCGCCACCTGGCGCCGCAGGTCGCCCTCGACGGTGTAGTCGCGGTCGATCAGCTCGCGGATGCGCAGCACCTCGTCGTCGGTCAGCTCATGGACGCGCCGCTGCGGCGGGATCGCCACCGTCGCGCAGATCTTTTCCGCCGTGGTGCGGCCGATGCCGTGAATGTACATGAGCCCGATCGGGACCCGCTTTTGACTGGGGATGTTGACGCCAGCTATACGCGCCACCTGCGCCTCTCCTTAGCTGTGGGTGTCGGGCAATGCCAAAAGCCGCTGTGGGCCGAGGGCGCGCATTATAGGAACGCGCAGCCCAAAGTCAATGGCCCGGCGGCATAGCGCACCATGTGGGGTGTTCCGGCGCGGGTTCAACGGGCGGCACCCTGCCTGCCTGGGCCGACCGCCGTCCCGCAGGCACGCGGCAAGCCGACCGAGGATCGCCGGCGCCGCTGCGACGGCGCGCCCGGCCGACGGGGGTCGGCGGGCAATCTCAAGCGCCCGCGGGCTCATTGCCGGTTCAGGATCGCTTCGATCTGCCGGGTGACGCTGTCGATGTCGGCCATGCCGTCGACCTGCCGCAGGATGGCCTGCTTGCGGTAATAGGGCAGGATCGGCGCGGTCTGTCGGCGATAGGCGTCGAGGCGCGTCTTCACCGCCGCGGGATTGTCGTCGGCGCGACGGACGAAGTCGTGCGCGTCGCAGACGTCGCACACGCCCTCGACCTTGGGCCGGTGGTGGTGGTCGTGGTAGCCGGCACCGCATTTGGCGCAGCTGAACCGCCCGGCGATGCGGTCGATCAGCGCTGCCTCGTCGACGGTCATCTCGATGACGTGGTCGAGCTTCAGCCCCTTGGCGCTCAGCAGGCGGTCGAGCGCCTCGGCCTGCGGCACGGTGCGGGGGAAGCCGTCGAGGATGAAGCCTTGGCCGGCCGCCCGGTCGATCCGGTCGGCGATCAGGTCGATGATGATGTCGTCCGATACGAGCCGGCCGGCATCCATGATCGCCTGCACCTTGCGGCCGAGCGCGCTGCCCGACTTGCCCTCGGCGCGCAGCATGTCGCCGGTCGAGAGCTGCACCAGACGGTATTTTTCCGCCAGCCGCTTGGCCTGGGTGCCCTTGCCGGCGCCCGGCGGCCCCAGGAGGATGACGATCACCCCCGTCTCCCGCGCAGCTTCGCCTTCTTGATCAGCCCCTCGTATTGGTGCGCCAGCAGATGCGAATGGATCTGCGCCACCGTGTCCATGGTGACGCTGACGACGATCAGCAGGCTGGTGCCGCCGAAATAGAACGGCACGTTGTACTGCGAGACCAGAATCTCCGGCAGGACGCAGACGCCGGCGAGATAGAGGGCGCCGACCAGGGTGAGCCGCTCGAGGATGTATTCGAGATAATCGGCGGTGTTCTTGCCGGGACGGATGCCCGGGATGAAGCCGCCGTACTTGCGCAAATTGTCGGCCGTCTCGACCGGATTGAAGACGATCGCCGTGTAGAAGAAGCAGAAGAAAATAATAAGCCCGACATAGAGCGCGATGTAGAGCGGGCTGCCGTGGCGCATATAGGTGCCGATATCCGCGAGGATGCCGGTCTGGCTGGTGCTGAAGCCGGCGAAGGTGGCCGGCAGCAGCAGCAGCGACGAGGCGAAGATCGGCGGGATCACGCCGGAGGTGTTGAGCTTCAACGGCAGATGCGAGGCCTCGCCGCCGAACATCTTGTTGCCGACCTGGCGCTTCGGATACTGGACGAGGATGCGCCGCTGCGCCCGCTCCATGAAGACGATGAAGGTGATGACGGCGACGGCCAGCACCAGGAAGAGCACGATCAGGAAGGGCGAGCGCGCGCCGGTGCGGCCCAGCTCGAGCAGCGTGGCCAGCGCCGTCGGCATGCGCGCGACGATACCGGAGAAGATGATGAGCGAGATGCCGTTGCCGACGCCGCGCGCGGTGATCTGCTCGCCCAGCCACATCAGGAACACGGTGCCGCCGGTCAGCGTGATGACCGTGGTGAAGCGGAAGAAGAACCCGGGATCGAGCACCGGCGACGCCCCGCCGCTGCCGGTGCCCTCGAGCCCGACGGCGATGCCTAACGCCTGCACGGCGGCGAGGCCGACCGTGCCGTAGCGCGTATACTGGTTGAGCTTCTTGCGGCCGGACTCGCCCTCTTTCTTCAGCGCCTCGAGATGCGGCGACACCGCGGTCATCAGCTGCACGATGATCGAGGCCGAGATGTACGGCATGATGTTGAGGGCGAAGATGGTCATGCGCCCGAGCGCGCCGCCCGAGAACATGTCGACCATGCCGAGGATGCCCCCGGCATTGCGCGAGACGATCTCCTGCAGGATATGCGGATCGATGCCGGGCAGCGGGATGTAGGTGCCGAGCCGGTAGATCACCAGCGCGCCGAGCGTGAACCAGATGCGGTTCTTGAGCTCGGTCGCCTTGGCGAAGGCCGATAGGTTGATATTCGCGGCAAGCTGTTCGGCGGCTGACGCCATCTATGCCATCCTTGGGCTTATCTAAGCGCCCTTTTCCGTCGCCGCCGCCGGCTTCGCGCCCGTGACGACGACCTTGCCCCCCAGCTTCTCCACCGCGGCGACCGCCGCCTTGGATGCGCCGGTCACCTCGATCGTGAGCGGCGCCTTGAGCTCGCCCTTGGCAAGGAGCCGCACGCCGTCGCCGACCCGGCGCAGCACGCCGGCGGCGACCAGCGCCGCGCCGTCCACGGTGACATCGGGCTTGAGCGTGCCCGAATCAAGCGCCCGCTGCAGCCGGCCGAGATTGACGATGTGGAATTTGGCGCGAAACGCCTCGTTGCTGAAGCCGCGCTTGGGCAGGCGGCGATGGAGCGGCGTCTGGCCGCCCTCAAAGCCGTTGAGGGCGACGCCGGTGCGCGCGGTCTGGCCCTTGCCGCCGCGCGCACTGGTCTTGCCCTTGCCCGAGCCGATGCCGCGGCCGACGCGCTTGGCGCGATAATGCGCGCCCTTGTTGTCTCTGATGTCGTTGAGCTTCATTGTCCACCACCTTGGCCGCGCCGTCCCGAGGCGGCGTCGGCCGGATTATCCGTCCGCGGGACGGCCGCCGCAATCACAAGGCCGTGTCGATCCGCACCAGATGCTTCACCCGCTCGATCATGCCGCGCACCGCCGGCGTATCCTCGAGGACGCGCGAACGGCGCAGCTTGTTGAGGCCGAGCCCCTTCAAGGTCGCGCGCTGATAGGCCTCGCGGCCGATCGGGCTGGCGATCTGCGTCACTTTGACGGTTCTCTCCGGCGCCTGCTTCGGCTTGGGCGGCACGGCTGGCTTGGGCGCCGGCCGGGGCTTGGCCCGAGCCGCCGCGGCCGCCTGCTTCGTCGCCTGTTTCGCGGCCTGCTTTACCGCCTTCTTGGCTTCCTTCTTCGCCGCCTTCTTGGCCGCGTTCGCCGCCGGATCGGCCGCGGGTTTCGCGACTTTCTTGGTCGCCTTCACCGCCGCACCGGCCGCCGGCTTCTCGGCTTTCGCGGCGGCGGGCTTCGCCGCCTTCTTGGCCGGTTTCTTCGGGTCATCCGCCATGGCGTGCTACTCCCGCGCCTCGGCCGCGCCTTCGCGTCGGCCGAGGATCTCGCTCACCTTGCGCCCGCGGCGCTGCGCCACGCTGCGCGGGCTCGCCGACCGCGTCAGCGCCTGGAAGGTCGCCTTGATCATGTTGTGCGGGTTGGAGGTGCCTACCGACTTGGCCACCACGTCATGTACGCCCAGCGCCTCGAAGATGGCGCGCATCGGGCCGCCGGCGATGATGCCGGTGCCCGGCGGCGCCGCGCGCACGATGACCTCGCCTGCGCCGTAGCGGCCGATGATGTCGTGATGCAATGTCCGGCCCTCGCGCAGGGGCACGCGGACCATGGCGCGGCGCGCCTGCTCCGTCGCCTTGCGGATCGCCTCGGGCACCTCGCGCGCCTTGCCGGCGCCATAACCGACCCGGCCCTTGCTGTCGCCGACGATGACGATCGCCGCGAAGCCGAAGCGCCGGCCGCCCTTCACCACCTTGGCGACGCGATTGATGCCGACGAGCTTCTCGACGAAATCGCCGTCGTCGCGATCGCCGCGCTGGCGGTCGCCGTCGCGCCCGCGCTGGCCGCGCTCGCGCCCGCCCGAGGACCGAGCGCCCGCCGACGGCCGTTCGCCGCCGCCCGGTCGGGTGCCGCCGCCCGGTCGGGCGCCGCCGCCGCCCGGTCGGGCGCCGCTGCCTCCGCCCGGTCGGGCGCTGCTGCCTGGTGTGCGTGCCATGAAAGGCCTTTCCCTAGAAAGTGAGCCCGCCCTCGCGGGCGGCGTCGGCCAGGGCCTTGACCCGGCCATGGAAGAGATAGCCGCCGCGGTCGAACACGACGGCGGTGACGCCGGCGGCCTTGGCGCGCTCGGCGACGAGCCTGCCGACGGCTGCCGCAGCGGCCTTGTCGGTGCTCTTCTTGAGGCTCTCGCGCAAGGCCTTGTCGACGCTCGACGCGGCGGCCACGGTGCGGCCGGCGGCGTCGTCAATCACCTGCGCGTAGATGTGCTTCGACGAGCGGAACACCGACAGCCGCAGCCGGCCGCTGCTGTGCTTGGCGATGCGCGCGCGCACGCGCCGCTGGCGGCGGCTGAAGAGATCCTTGGGTTTGCTGGTCATCGCTCGGCCCCTATTTCTTCTTGCCTTCCTTGCGGCGGACATGCTCGGCGGCGTATTTGATGCCCTTGCCCTTGTAGGGCTCGGGCTTGCGGAAGGCGCGGATCACCGCCGCCGTCTGCCCGACCCGCTGCCGATCGGCGCCGGCAATGAGGATCGCGGTCGGCTTCTCGCAGGTGATCTTGATGTCGCCGGGGATCGGGAAGATGACGTCGTGGCTGTAGCCCAGCTGCAGCACCAGGTTCTTGCCCTGGACCGCCGCACGGTATCCGACGCCCTCGATCTCCAGGTTCTTGGTGAAGCCCTTGGACACGCCGGCGACCATGTTGTTGACCAGGGCGCGCATCGTGCCCCAATGGACGCGGGCGCGCTTGGTCTCGCTCTTCGGCTTCACCACCACCTTCCCGTCCTGCACCGCGGCGGTGACTTCGCCACTCAGCGGCAGCTTGAGCGTGCCGAGCTTCCCCTTGGCGGTGATGGTCTGCCCGGCGACCTCGACGGTGACGCCTTGCGGGATGGTTACGGGGTATTTACCGATACGCGACATCTCGTCACCTCAGAACACGCGGCAGAGGACCTCGCCGCCGACATTGGCGGCGCGGGCCTCGTTATCCGACATCACGCCGCGCGGCGTCGACAGGATGGCGATGCCCAGCCCGTTATAGACGCGCGGCAGGTCGGAGATCTTGGAATAGATGCGCCGGCCCGGCTTCGACACGCGGGTGATCTCGCGGATCACCGGCTCGCCGTCCACATATTTGAGCTCGATCTTGAGCTCGGCCACGCCCTGGCGTATCTCCTCGCGCTGATAGCCGCGAATATAGCCCTCGCGCTGCAGCACCTCCAGCACGTTGGTGCGGATCTTGGACGCCGGCGACTGGATGACGGTCTTGTACGCCTGTTGCCCGTTGCGAATGCGGGTCAGCATATCGCCCAGCGGATCGGTCATCGACATGCGCTCTGTCTCCCTTACCAGCTCGACTTGACCATGCCGGGAATCTGGCCGGCCGAGGCGAGTTCGCGCAGCGCGATGCGCGAGAGCTTGAATTTGCGGTAGACGCCGCGCGGACGTCCGGTCAGCTCGCAGCGGTTGCGGATGCGCGTCGACGACGAATTGCGCGGCAGCTCGGCCAGCTTGAGCCGCGCCGCGAACTGCTCCTCGGGCGGCAGCGAGCGATCGTCGGCGATCGCCTTGAGCCGCGCCCGCTTCGACGCCATGCGCTTCACCAGCTGCGCACGCCGGCGGTTCTTGAGCACCGAGCTTTTCTTCGCCATGGGGACTCGCCTCTTAGGTCGATCAGTTTACGAACGGCATCTGGAAGCCACGCAGGAGGGCCTTCGCCTCCGCATCGGTCCGCGCCGTCGTGACGATGATGATGTCCATGCCGCGCACGGCATCGACCTCGTCGTAGTTGACCTCCGGGAACACCAGCTGCTCCTTGAGGCCGAGCGCGAAATTGCCGCGCCCGTCGAAGCTCTTGCCGGAGACGCCGCGGAAGTCACGTACGCGCGGCAAGGCAATGTGGATGAGCCGGTCGAGGAACTCGTACATGCGCTGGCGCCGCAGCGTCACCTTGCAGCCGATCGGCATGTTCTCGCGCAGCTTGAACGTGGCGATCGATGTCTTGGCGCGGGTGACGACCGGCTTCTGGCCGGAGATGACGGCGAGGTCGTTGACGGCGGCGTCGACCTTCTTGCCGTCCTGCGTGCCCTCGCCGACGCCCATGTTGATGACGATCTTGTCGATCCTGGGCACCTGCATCGCGTTCTCGTAGCCGAACTCCTTCATCAGGGCCGGCTTGACCTCTTTCTCGTATTGCTCCTGAAGACGTGTGCGCATGGCCTTTACCCTTACGCGTCGAGGACTTCGCCGGAGCGCCTGGCAAAGCGCACCTTGCGGCCGTCCCCGAGCACCTTGTAGCCGACCCGCGTCGGCTTGCTCGATTTCGGGTCGATATGGGCGACGTTGGAGATGTGGATCGCCGCTTCCTTCTCGACGATGCCGCCGCTCTGGCCGGCGGCCGGGCGGGTATGGCGCTTCACCATGTTGACGCCCTGCACCACCACCCGCTCCACGTCGCGCAGCACGCGCAGCACCTCGCCGCGCTTGCCCTTGTCGCGGCCGGTGACGACGACCACCTTGTCGCCCTTCTTGATCTTGAATTTCGCTGCCATGTCAGAGCACCTCGGGCGCCAGCGACACGATCTTCATGAACTTGCGCGCGCGCAGCTCGCGCGTGACCGGTCCGAAGATGCGCGTGCCGATCGGCTCGCCCTGTTTCGTGATGAGGACCGCGGCGTTGCGGTCGAAGCGGATGGCGCTGCCGTCGGGCCGGCGGATCTCCTTCGCCGTGCGCACGATCACGGCCTGGTGCACGTCGCCCTTCTTGACGCGGCCGCGCGGGATCGCCTCCTTGACCGAGACGACGATGACGTCGCCCACCGTCGCCGTCTTGCGCTTGGAGCCGCCCAGCACCTTGATGCACTGGACGCGGCGCGCGCCGGAATTGTCGGCGACATCGAGATTGGTCTGCATCTGAATCATGACGCGCTCACCCCTCGGCCTTGGCGCGGGACGCGGCCTTTTTCTTCGCCCGCGGCGCGCGCGCCTTGGTTGACGGCCGGGCGGCCTTGGCCTTCGCCTTGCGCGCCGGCTTCTCCGCCTCGCCCGGCGTCGCCGGCGGCGCGCCGTCGAACAGCGCCACCCAGCGCTTGCGCCGCGAGATCGGGCGGCTCTCCTCGATGCGGATCTCGTCGCCCGCCTTGACGAGGTTGTTCTCGTCATGCGCGGCGTAGTTCTTCGAGCGCATGATGAACTTCTTGTAGACGGGATGCATGACGCGCCGCTCGACGCGCACGATCACCGTCTTGTCCCGCGCGTCTCTGACGGCCA
>DASWFH010000542.1:0-2617 GCA_036394355.1 Allostellaceae bacterium
ACTCGAGGATTTGGCAAAGCGCATCGACGATCCCGCGCTCGACGTGACGCCCGAGGATTTCCTGGTGCTGCAGAATGCCGGCCCGACCAGCGCCTCGGCCATGCCGGAAGCGGGCTACCTGCCGATCCCCGGCAAGCTCGCCCGCGCCGGCATCAAGGACATGGTGCGCATCTCCGACGCGCGCATGAGCGGGACCGCTTACGGCACGGTGGTGCTGCATGTGACGCCGGACGCGGCGAGCGGCGGCCCGCTGGCGAAAGCGCGCAGCGGCGACCGCATCCGCATGAGCGTGAAGGGCCGCCGCCTCGACCTGCTGGTCGACCCGGCGGAGCTGGCGCGGCGGGAGGCGCCCGTCGCCGCCGCGCCGCCGCGCGGCTATGCCCGGCTCTATCGCGAGCAGATCCTGCAAGCCGATCACGGCTGCGACTTCGATTTCCTGCGCCAGGCGCCGCTCAGCGCGTGAAAAGCTGTAACGAAGGAGGATACCCATGAAGACCCACAACCCCGGCACCGTCTTCGCGCCGACCGGGCCATTCAGCCACGGCGTCGAAACATCAGCCAATGCGCGCTGGCTGCATATCTCAGGGCAGATCGGCGTCGCGCCCGACGGCAAGGTGCCGGCCGAGTTCGAGGCGCAGGCCGAGCAGTGCTGGCGCAACGTCAAGGCGGTGCTCGCCGCCGCCGGCATGGGCGTCGAGAACCTGGTCAAGTGCACGCATTTCCTCACCCGCGCCGAGGATGTGGCGGCCTATGGCAAGGTGCGCGCACGACAGCTCGGCGAGGCGCGCCCCGCCTCGACCTTGCTCGTCATCAGCGCGCTGGCGCGGCCCGGGCTGTTCGTCGAGGTCGAGGCCGTCGCGGCCAAGGCGTGAGCGGCATGGTGGCCGCCTACGATCTCGTCCTGCGCGGCGGCCGCGTGCTCGACGGCACCGGCGCGGCCGCCATCGGCGCCGACGTCGCCATCGCCGGCGACCGCATAGCCGCGATCGGCCGCGTGCCGCGCGGCAGCGGGCGGCAGGAGATCGATGTCACCGGGCTCGCCGTCGCGCCAGGCTTCATCGATGTGCACACCCATGACGACCGCGCGCTCTTGGCGACGGGCATGGACGCCAAGATCAGCCAGGGCGTGACCACGGTAATCGCGGGCAATTGCGGCATCAGCCTGGCGCCGCTCGTGCCGCGCGGCACATTGCCGCCGCCGCTCGACCTCATCGGCGACGAGGGGAGCTACCGCTTCGCCCGCTTCGCCGACTATCTCGACGCGCTCGACGCGGCCCCGCCGGCGACCAACGCCGCCTGCCTCGTCGGGCATTCGACCCTGCGCGTCGGCGCGATGGACGCGCTCGAGCGTGCCGCTGATGAGAGCGAGATCGCGGCGATGCGGCGCGCGCTGGGCGAGGCGCTCGAGGCCGGCGCCATCGGCCTCTCGAGCGGGCTGTGGTACGCGCCGGCCAACGCCGCACCCAAATCGGAGATCGTCGCGCTTGCCAAGCTCGCGAGCGCCGCCGGCGCGGTCTACACCACGCATATGCGCGACGAGGCCGACCATGTGCTCGACAGCCTCGACGAGACTTTCGCCGTCGGCCGCGAGGCGTCGCTGCCGGTGGTGATCTCGCACCACAAGGTGCTTGGCCGCAAGAATTTCGGCCGCACCGAGCAAACGCTGCCGAAGATCGCCGCGGCGATCGCGATGCAGCCGCTCGGCCTCGACGCCTATCCCTACATCGCCTCCTCGACCGTGCTGCGGCCGCAGAACGTGCCGCTCGCGCTCAAGGTGCTCATCACCTGGTCGAAGAGCCGGCCCGAGACCGCCGGGCGCGAGCTCGCGGCGATCGCGCAAGAGTGGGGCGTGAGCGAGCAAGAGGCCTGCGCGCGGCTGCAGCCGGCGGGCGCCATCTATTTCATGATGAACGAGGCGGACGTGCGCCGCGTGCTCGCCTTCGAGCACACCATGATCGGCTCGGACGGGCTGCCGCACGACGTCCATCCACATCCGCGCCTGTGGGGCACCTTCGCCCGCGTGCTCGGCCATTACTGCCGCGAGGAGCGCCTCTTCCCGCTCGCAGAGGCCGTGCGAAAGATGACTGCGCTTCCCGCCGCCCGCTTCGCGCTCGCCGGCCGCGGCCGTCTCGCGCCCGGCGCCTACGCCGACGTCACCGTGTTCGACGCCGACGCGATCATCGACCGCGCCACCTTCGCCGCGCCGACCACGCCTGCCGCCGGCATCCATCTCGTGCTGGTCAACGGCACGCCGGTGTGGCGCGACGGCGCCGCGACCGGCGCGCGGCCCGGCCGCGCGCTGCGGCGGCAGCGGATGCAAGCCGGGGAGCGCGCGAACCAAGCCGCGACGTAAGGGCGATCGCTACGCCGGGAATTCCACCAGCTGCGGGTTGACGATCTCCATGGGCACGGCATCTATGCAGGGGGCGCCGGGATAGATGGAAGCCGCCGGTGTCCGCAATGAGGAGAGCGGTGGATGACAGAATGGGCCCATGCCGGCCCGTCGATCGCGGCGGCGTTTCTGGCATCGCTGGTGGAATTCGCCGAGGCGCTGACGGTCGTGCTCGCCGTCGCCGCGGTGCGCGGCTGGCGCCCGGCACTGACCGGCACCGGTCTC
>DASWFH010000543.1:0-4734 GCA_036394355.1 Allostellaceae bacterium
GGCCGCGGCGAACAGCGCGTCGATCGCGGGATAGGCGCCGCCGTTGCGCTTGGCGTCGAAGAGGGCGGCGAGCGCACCGGCGCGCTGATAACCCTTGGGCGCGAGATGGGCGTCGCCTTCGCCCGGCTTCTCGCCATGGCGGATGATCAGGACGAGCTTCGGCAGGACGGGTCTCCGGCGCTGGCGGCGACACTATGCCACGCGCGCGGCAAGGCACCAATGAGCTGCCGCGGCGACACAGCCGATGCCGTCGCGCCGGTGTTCATCGGCTGGCGCGAGATGCAATTCCCCATTCCGGCTGGGGTTGAACGCCGCCAGAACGCATGCTAGGGAACGGCCAAATGATGGATCGCCTCAGGGCGTGGCTCACGGAGGAGCAGGGGGACTTTCCGGCGACCGCGACACGTTGCAGCTGGCCCGTGGCGGCGTTGCTGATGGAGGTGGCGCAAGTCGATGGCGCACTTGGCGAGCGGGAGCGCGCCGCGGTGCAGCGGCTGCTCGAGCGGAAGTTTCGGCTGTCGGCGGAGGCATCCCGAGCGCTGGCAGCCACCGGCGAGCGCCAGGCGGCGCGATCGACGCAGCTCTTCGGTTTCACCCGCACCATCAACGAGCACGTGCCGCCGGAGCGGCGGGTCGAGCTGATCGAAATGCTGTGGGAAGTCGCCTATGCCGACGGCGTGCTTGATCCGCTCGAGGACGCCATGCTGCGACAGATCGGCGGGCTCATCGATGTTGCCGATCCGGAGCGCGGCGCGGCGCGCCAACGGGTGCTGCAGCGCCTGGGCATCGTCGAGGACAGTTGATCGAGCGGGCTTACGCGCCTGCCTTGGAGAAGAGTACCGAACCATGACCTACGTCGTTACTGAAGCCTGCATCAAGTGCAAGTACATGGACTGCGTCGAAGTCTGCCCCGTGGATTGCTTCTACGAGGGCGAGAACATGCTCGTCATCCACCCGGACGAGTGCATCGACTGCGGGGTCTGCGAGCCGGAATGCCCGGCCGAGGCCATCATCCCCGATAGCGAGCCGGCGGCGGAGAAATGGGTCGAGTTCAACCGGCAATACTCGACGAGCTGGCCCAATATAACGCGCAAGGGCGAAGCGCCGGCGGATGCCGATCAATTCAAGGGCGTCCCCGACAAGTTCGACAAATTCTTCAGCCCGAACCCGGGAAAACGTTAAGACCGCCGCGCATAAGGGCTCGCCCGCGGTCGCTGCATGGCGGTTCCGCTGGTAAGTACCGGTACTTTGTGGTATATATTTCAACGATGCGAGATCGTCGCATCGCTCTCGGAATAGCGAGGGGCCCGGGCAGTTTGCACCGATCCGCGGTGACGCCTCTGGCGCGCGTGGATCCGGGACACGGTGTTTTGCGTCTTGGCCGTTTGTACCCGGCCTCGTTTGGCGCCTTTAGTTGAGAGAAAAAGATGTCTGAAAAGCTTGGTTTCGCGGCGGGCGAGCTCGTTGTCTATCCCACTCATGGCGTTGGTAAAATCCTCGGCATCGAGATGCAGGAGATCGCCGGGTACACGCTCAACGTGTTCGTGGTCCATTTCGACAAGGACCGCATGACGCTGCGGGTGCCGCTGGCCAAGGCCAAGGGCTCGGGGCTGCGCCGGCTGTCGACGCGCAAGGAGATGGACGCGGCCCTCGCCAAACTGAAGGGACGGTCCCGGGCCAAGCGCACCATGTGGAGTCGCCGCGCCCAGGAATACGAGCAGAAGATCAATTCGGGCGATCCCGCCTCGATCGCCGAGGTAGTGCGCGACCTCTACCGCAACGTCGGCCAGCCCGAGCAGTCTTACAGCGAGCGCCAGATCTACCAGGCGGCGCTGGACCGGCTGGTGCGCGAGTTCGCCGCGGTGGAGAAGATCGATGAGGATACGGCGACGCGTCGTCTCGAGCAGATGCTGAGCGCCGCTTGATCCCGGACGCGGCGCGAATGCCACGCCGCCGCGTGTGAGCCACGGCCGATGTCGGGCGCGGCTGTCACTGCCCCTTGCGATTCGGACATCTTTGCCCGCCTGCGTCGGCCGCGCCGCATCTGGGCGGTAGGCGCGGTCCACGGCGAGAGGACGCGGCTCGCCCAACTCCACCGCCAGATTGCCGGGCGTCTCGACAAGGGCGACCGCCTCGTCTATCTCGGCGGCTATCTCGGCCACGGGCCCGACGTCGCTGGCACGGTTGACGAGCTGGTGGCGTTCCGCCGCCTGTTTCTCGCGCGGCGCCACACTTTTCCTGGCGACATCGCCTTCCTGCGCGGCGGGCAGGAAGAGATCTGGCAGAAGCTCCTCCAGCTGCAATTCGCGCCCAACCCGCGCGAAGTGCTGCAATGGATGCTGGATCACGGCGTCGGCGCCACGCTCGCGGCCTACGGTGCCGAGCTGCGCCAAGGCCTCGCAGCGGCGCGCGACGGCGCGCTGGCGCTGACGCGCTGGACCACCAGCCTGCGCGCCGCGGTCGATGCGCGGCCCGGCCACCGTCAATTGCTCACCAACCTCAAGCGCGCCGCCCTCAGCGAGGACGGCGGTCTGCTCTTCGTCCATGCCGGCGTCGATCCTGGCAAGCCGCTCGACCTGCAGGGTGACGTGCTGTGGTGGGGCGGCGCCGACATCCTCGAGCTCGAAGCACCGTTCGGCCGATTCCGCCGCGTCGTGCGCGGCTATGACCGGCAGCGCGGCGGGCTGCGCGAGAGCCGTCACGCCGCCTCGCTCGACGCCGGTAGCGGCTTCGGCGGGCCGTTGCTCGCCGCCTGCTTCGCGCCCGACGGCACATTGGTCGAATCGTTGGAAGCCTGACGATCGAGCCCGGGCGGGCCGCCGAAACCTTCGCCTCCCTAAGACGTTTGGAAGTGCAGGCCCGGAGCCGTGCCGGGCGGGAGTGCGGCGATGGCCTATATTGACGATCCGACCACGCAAAAGGCGAATCTGAGCTTCATCAAGGCGTCGATGCGCACGCCGCTGCTCAGCCGCGACCGCGAGTTCGAGCTGGCGCGGCGCTGGCGCGAGGGCGGCGACACGGCGGCGCTGCACGAGCTGGTGCGCGCCTATACCCGCCTCGTGATCGCCTCCGCCGGCCGTTTCCGCAGCTACGGCTTGCCGCTCGGCGACCTCGTCCAGGAGGGCAGCGTCGGGCTGATGCAGGCGGCGGCGCGGTTCGAGCCCGAGCGCGACGTGCGCTTCTCGACCTATGCCGCATGGTGGATCCGCTCGGCGATGCAGGATTACGTGCTGCGCAACTGGTCGATCGTGCGGACGGGCACGACAACGGCGCAGAAATCGCTGTTCTTCAACCTGCGCCGGCTGCGCGCGCGCATCGACGAGATGTCGAGCGCGCCGCTCTCGGAGGCCGGCCGGCACAAGATCGCCGTCGCGCTCAAGGTCGATGTCGCGGAGGTCGAGAGCATGGATATGCGGCTCGGTGCCGCCGATCAATCCTTGAACGCGCCGCTCGGCAGCGGCGAGGAGGATTGGCAGGATTTCCTAGCCGACCGCCGGCCGAGCCCCGAGGACGTGGTGATAGGCCTGCATGACGGCGCGACCCGTTCGCGCTGGCTCAGCGAGGCGCTGGGCGAGCTCAACCCACGCGAGCGGCGCATCATCAACGATCGCCGGCTGCGGGAGGTGGGCGCCACGCTGGAGGAGCTTGGCCGCGCCCTCGGCGTCTCCAAAGAACGGGTGCGCCAGCTCGAGCATCGCGCGTTGCTGAAGCTGCGCCAATCGATGTGCCGCCGCACCGACCGGCCCGCCGACCTCCTCGTCGAGGCCGGCTGACGCCATCGTCCTCCCCCGCTTTCCACCATTGTCGCCGTCGCGCGCCGATGCGATCGTGGCGCCATGCTTTGGGCCGCGCGATACGTGCTCTTGCCCGCGCTGATGCTGGCGGCGCTGATGATGCCGCTGCCGGCGCTGGCAGCGCGACTTCCCGCCTTCGAGCCCGGCGAGACCGTAACCATCGGCGCGGTCGTCGATGGCGGCGAGCTGGTGCTGGGCGATGCACGCCGCGTGCGGCTGGTCGGCATCGAGGCGCCGCATCCCGCGGCGGCGCATGGCCAGTCCTGGCCCTATGCCGAGGAGGCCAAGGCCGTGCTCGAGAAACTGGTGCTCGGGCGCGAAGTCGAGCTGCGCTTTGCCGGCAACCGCCGCGACCGCTATGGCCGCATCCTCGCCCATGTCTTCGTGGGCAAGCGCTGGGTTCAGGGCGAGATGATCAGGCGCGGCTTGGCGCGGGTCGCCAGCGCCGCGGACAACCGCCGCGGCGTGGCCGAGATGCTCGCGCGCGAGGACCGCGCGCGGCAGGCGCGGCGCGGCATCTGGCGCGACCGCTTCTACGCCGTGCGAGCGGCCGACGAGGCCGGCCGCTACGCCGGCAGCTTCCAGATCGTCGAAGGCGCCGTGGCCGACACGGCCATGGTCGAGGGCCAGCTCTTCGTCAATTTCGGTGGCGACTGGCGCACCGCGTTCAGCTTGCGGCTGCAACCCGACGCGCTGCGGGTCTTCCGGGCCGAGGGCATCGATGCTGGCGCGCTCAGGGGCGCGCGGGTTCGCGTGCGCGGCTGGGTCCGCGGCAGCGAGCGCCCGATCATCGACGTGACCCATCCCGAGCAGATCGAGCGGCTTTAGGGCATAGGAGGGATGCCATTCCATCTATGGTAGCTGGGCCTCGGTCGCGCCTAGGCTGGGAACCTCGTCCGGCCCAGCCGCATCCATTGGGCGGGCCATGCAACGCACCAAG
>DASWFH010000544.1:0-4554 GCA_036394355.1 Allostellaceae bacterium
CCAAGGATGTTGCCACGGAGCGTTTTTCCAGAATAAAGGGGTTAGAGATTTCTCTCTAACCCCTTGTCCTAATTGGCTCCCGGGGAGGGATTCGAACCCCCGGCCAAGCGGTTAACAGCCGCTTGCTCTACCACTGAGCTACCCGGGATCAGCAGGCTTTCGCCGTACCGACGTTGCCGGTCGGATCGGCGCCGGCGTTATAGCAGACACCCTCATCGCGCGCCACCCTCGCGGGCCATACGCGTGGAGGCCGGAAGCGGAATCGAACCGCTGTACGAGGATTTGCAGTCCTCTGCATAGCCACTCTGCCATCCGGCCGATCGCGGCCGAGATATAGGGCGGGGTCGCGCGAGGGGTCAAGGCGACGAGCGCGGCCGGAGCGCGAAGTCGCGAGGCGGCGATTGTGTTCGCCCGAATCCGTCTATATAAATCAGCACATTCCCGATCCCCTCAGCGCGAACCTGCATGATGGATTTCGGCGCCGCGCGCCTCACCATGGTCGACAGCCAGCTTCGCCCCAACAAGGTGACGGATCCGGCCGTGCTCGACGCCTTCCTCGCCGTGCCGCGCGAGCGCTTCGTGCCGCCGGCGCTGCGCGCCGCCGCCTATGTCGATGACGACATCCCGATCGGCGACGGCCGCTTCCTGATGCAGCCGATGGTGCTGGCGCGGCTCATTCAGCTCGCCGCCATCGGCCCCGATGACGCGGTGCTCGAGATCGGCGCCGGCACCGGCTATGGCACGGCGATCGCCGCCCGGCTGGCGCGCAGCGTGGTCGGCGTCGAGAGCGACCGCAAGCATGCCGCCCGCGCCGTGGCGCGGCTGGCCGAGCTGGGCGTCGGCAACGCGGCGGTGGTGGAGGGCACTCTGGCGCAAGGCCATCCCGCGCGGGCGCCGTACCAGGTCGTGCTGTTCGAAGGCATGGTCGCGCACATCCCCGACGCCATCGCCGGCCAGGTTGCCGAGAACGGCCGTGTCGTCGCCGTGCTCGGCGATGGCATCGGCATGAGTCGGGCCGCGCTGATGACGCGCACCAACGGTGTGCTGTCGCGGCGTCCCGTCTTCGACGCGGCGGTGGCGGCCCTACCGGGCTTCGAGCGCGCGCCGAGTTTCGTCTTTTGAGTCGAAGGAGCCGAGTGATGCGCCGTTCCTTGCTCGCCTCCTGCGCCGCCGCTGCCGCTCTCCTCGCCGCCACGCGCGGCGCCGCGGCCGAGACGCTGGCCGATGCGCTGGCCGATGCCTATAACAACAACCCTCAGCTCCTGGCCGAGCGTGCCCTGTTGCGCGCCACCGACGAGAACGTGCCGCAAGCGCTGGCCGGCTGGCGGCCGACCGTGCAGTTCACGGGGGCCGTCGGAATCGAGCACCTGGAGACGCGGCCGCCTGCGCCGCCGGCCTTTCCCGGCGAAACTGGCTTGCGGCCGAGCACCGTCGACTTCAACGTGGCGCAGCCGATCTATAGCGGCGGCCGCACCGTCGCGCTGACGGCGCAGGCGGAGAAGTTGGTCGAGGCGGAGCGCGCCCGTCATATCGCCGTCGAGGAGAGCGTGTTTCTCAGCGTCGCCCAAGCTTATCTCGACGTGGTGCGCGACCAGGCGACGCTCGATCTCGCCATCAACAACGAGCAGGTGCTACGCCGCCAGCTCGAGGCGACCAACGATCAGTTCCGCGTCGGCGCGGTGACCCGCACCGACGTGGCCCAGGCCGAGGCGAGGCTTGCCGGCGCCACCGCGTCGCGCCAGCAGGCGGAAGGGAATTTGCAGGTGAGCCGCGCCAATTTCGAGCGCGCCGTCGGCCATGCGCCGGCGAAGCTCGAGCAGCCGAGCTTGCGCCCGACGCTGCCGGCGACACGCGACGAGGCGATCGCGCTGGCGAGCGCCAAGAACCCCACCGTCATCGCTGCGCTCTTCACCGAGGATGCGGCGCGCGACACGGTCGATGCGACGCGCGACCAGCTGCTGCCGAACTTGAGCCTCGTCGGCGACGCCCTTCGCTCGGGGGATCAGACCACCAAGGGCCGCGAGAACACGAGCTATTCGATCGTGGCGCGGGTCACGGTGCCGCTCTACGAGGGCGGCGCCATCTATTCGCAGACGCGTCAGGCGTCCGAAACGGTCGGCCAGCGCCGCAGCCAGACCGACGATGCGCGGCGCGCCGCCATCCAGGGCGCGACCCAGGCCTGGGAGCAGGTCGCCACCGGCCGCGCGCAGGTCGTCTCGCTGCAATCGACGGTCCGCGCCGCCGAGATCGCGCTCGAGGGCGTGCGCCAGGAGGCGACGGTCGGCTCGCGCACCGTGCTCGATGTGCTCAACGCCGAGCAGGAGCTGTTCACCGACCGCGTGCAGCTGGTGACGGCACAGCACGATGTGGCGCTGGCGGAGTTCTCGCTGTCGAACCAGATCGGCCGTCTCACCGCGGTCGATCTGAAGCTGCCCGTGACGCTCTACGACGTCGACAAGCATTACCGGTCGGTGCGCGACAAGTGGATCGGCTTCGGCTCGAAGCAATGATGCCGCGCGCGCCGCTAGGCGCCACAATGTCTAGCGCGGCGCGGGCGCGCTGACCGCGTATGCGTGGCCGAGGCTGCCGTCGCCGTGCATGGTCGGCTCCGAGCCCTCGACGATGTCCACGATGACCAGCACCGCGATCGCCGCATGGACGAGGCCCACCAGCCAGCCCGCGGCCGGCGAGACGCCGCCCACGCGCCGGAGATAGTCGTTGCGCTCCTCGCCGAGGAGCCCGAGTTGGTCGGCCTTGCCGAGGCGCTGCAATCCGGCGGAGACATACCAGGCCTTCGCCGAAAGCGCGATGGCCACGGCGATACCGCTGCCGGCGCTCAGATCGAAGACGAGCGCGATGGCGAGAGGTATGACGATGCAAAGCGCATCGTAAAGGTAGAGTTTGCGATAGAAGAGCCACACGATCGGCATGAAGAAGCCGGGCCAGCTCCAGCTCATCACCCAATTCCTGGACCTCTCCCGCATCTTGTCGTAGACGCGCAAATAGGCCTCGGCATGCGGGCCGAAGAACATGGAGAGATCGGCGCGGACGCGACCCCGGTCCGGTCGCTCGAATAAATCGCGCATTGTCGGTTTGCTCACGATCGACGCTTCCCAAGGGAGCTGCCCGGTTAGGGTAATTAGGGCGAGCGGAGTTAACTGCGGGTTGAGAGGCTCTCGCGGCGTGGCGAAGCGGGCGCACCCGGCCGCTTCCGCGGTCGGCCGGGCCGCTGCGCGCCGCGCCGGATCTTCGCTCCGACTGGCGTTTTGCGGCTCATTCCCTTAGTCTGGCCGGCAGTCATGCGATTGCGGTCGAACGCCATGTCGGAAGCAAAGGGTCAGCAAGAGCCGTCGATGGAGGAGATTCTCGCCTCCATCCGACGCATCATTGCCGAGGACGGAGAAGGCGCGGCTGCGGCTGCGCCTGTGCTCCGCCCGGCTGCGGCCGCGGAGCCGCCGCAAGTGGCGCCCCAGGAAGAAATTCTCGAGCTGACGGAATCGGTCGCAGAAGACGGCACGGTGGTGAGCCTCGCGCCGGGTGGCGCGATGAAGCCGCCGGCGGCGCTGGCGCAGGCGGAGCCGAGCAGCGCCGCGCCCGAGGGCGCAGAGGAGCCGCCGGAGTCGCCGCCCGCGGCCGGGGAACAACCCGAGCCGGTGCCGGACCCGCCGCCCCTGCGGCTGCGCTCCGCGGCTACGGTGACCAAGCGAGCCGAGCCGAGCGCGCCCGAACCGCCACGCGCAGCGCCGGCCGCGCCGCGCGCCGAGGCGCCACCCGCGCCGGAGCCGCCGCCGCGTCCGGCCGTGGCTGCCGCGCCGCCACCGGAACCGGCGGCCCAGCCCCCGCCGCCGCCTATGGTTGGCGACCGGCTGGTGTCGGTCGCCACCGCGGCCGCGTCGGTGGCGGCGCTGTCGCAGCTCGCCGATCTCGGCCAGAAAGGGCAAGTCGGCACCACGCCGCTCGGCGAAGCGGGGCGCACGCTCGAGAGCCTGGTGCGTGAATTGCTGAGGCCGATGCTGCGCGATTGGCTGGACACCAACTTGGCGCCGCTGGTCGAGCGCCTGGTGCGGGAAGAAATCCAACGCATGGCGCGCGACGCCCAAGCCCGCTGATCGGACCGCCGGATTGCCTGGACGGTGAGCGAGGCGGCGGCATCGCCGGCAAATCGACTCACCACTGAACCACCGTAATGCTGGACAAGAATTATCATCCCGCGGCCTTCGAGCCGGTGATCTACGCGGCCTGGGAGGCGGCGGGCGCTTTCGCCGCGCATTCGGATTCTCCGGCGCAGCCTTACTGCATCATGATGCCGCCGCCCAACGTCACGGGCAGCCTGCATATGGGTCACGCGCTCACCTTCACGCTGCAGGACATCCTCATCCGCCATCGGCGCATGCGCGGCCGCGACGCGCTGTGGCAGCCCGGCACCGACCATGCCGGCATCGCCACGCAGATGGTGGTGGAGCGCCAGCTCGCGCTCGAGCAGTCGAACCGCCACCAGCTCGGCCGCGCCGCCTTCATCGAGCGCGTGTGGAAATGGAAGGCGGAATCGGGCGG
>DASWFH010000545.1:0-2694 GCA_036394355.1 Allostellaceae bacterium
CCGCCGCACCGGCGCCCGCGCCCATCCGCACCGCTTCCGGCGCCCGCGCAGCATCGCCGATTTGGCATTGCCGCGGCGCCCGGACCGGAACCAAGTCCGGGGCAGAACCGTTCAACCCGCAGCTTCTTTTCGGTAGCGACAATCGCGCTTCCTGGCGCGGCGGGCGCACCGGTCACCAGCGGGCAACGGGAGCAGCCCCATGAAGGTTCTGATCACCGGCGCAGACGGCTACATCGGAGCAGTGCTCGGACGGCTGCTGCAGGACCACGGCCACGACGTCGCCGGCCTCGATGCCGGCTTCTTCCGCAACGGCACCCTCTGGGACGACCATCGCCGCCTGCCGATGCTCACCAAGGACACCCGCCGCGTCGATGCCGCCGACGTCGTCGATTTCGATGCCGTGGTGCATCTGGCCGAGCTGGCCAACGACCCGCTCGGCGAGCACGACAAGCGCTTGACATACGACATCAACCATCGCGGCTCGGTCGAGCTTGCGCGCACCTGCAAGGCGGCGGGCGTCAAGCGCTTCGTCTACACCTCGTCCTGCAGCGTCTATGGTGCCGGCGAC
Organism: Allostellaceae bacterium; assembly: GCA_036394355.1. Taxonomy (GTDB): domain Bacteria; phylum Pseudomonadota; class Alphaproteobacteria; order ATCC43930; family CGMCC-115725; genus DAHUYF01. Next base: position 569 of record DASWFH010000545.1, read on the forward strand.
GACGACATCAAGACCGAGGCCTCGGCGCCCAACCCGCTGACCACCTATGCGCGCTGCAAGGTGCTGGTCGAGCGCGAGGTGCAGGCGCTTGCCGGCGCGCATTTCACGCCGGTCTTCCTGCGCAACGCGACGGTTTATGGCGCCAGCCCGCGCATGCGCTTCGACATCGTGCTCAACAACCTCGCCGGCTTCGCCTGGACAGCCAAGGAGGTGAAGATGACCAGCGACGGGACGCCATGGCGTCCGCTGGTGCATGTCAACGACATCGCCGAGGCGATCCGGCTGGCGCTGGAGGCGCCGCGCGCGGCGGTGCACAACCAGGTCTTCAATGTCGGCAGCGACGAGCAGAACTATCGCATTCGCGAGATCGCCGAGATCGTCGCCGCCGCCTTCCCGGGTTGCGCCCTGACCTTCGGCCCGAGCGGCGGCGACAACCGCAGCTATCGCGTCTCCTTCGCCAAGATCCGCGAGCACCTGCCGGGCTTCCGCTGCCAGTGGACGGCCGAGCGCGGCGCGGCGCAGCTGCGCGACCTCTTCACGCAGGTCGCCCTGTCCAAGGACGTCTTCAATCATCGCGCCTTCACCCGGCTGCAGCAGCTCAAATACCTGCTCGCCACGCGGCAGATCGACGAGGATTTCTATTTCCGCGAGCCGGTGGAGCGGGCCGCCCAGGCATGATCGTCACGCCGGCCGGGCGCTCGTTTGCCCGGGGCTTCCGGACCCGCCTGCGCCATGCCCTGTCGCGCGGCAGACCTCGACATTCCGGCCGGCCGACCTCGGCCCCGAGGCGGGCGCGTTTGGCGCCCGTGCGCCTTTAAGATAGCCTTTAAACCGGTGCGATAATGGTGTTCTGTGAGGCGCGCACAGGCGCAAGGAGACGGTCGAGATGGCGCTAACCAATGGGCACGCGGGGCGGATCCATCCGGTGATCCTGTCGGGCGGCTCGGGCACCCGGCTCTGGCCGATGTCGCGCGCCCACTACCCGAAGCAGCTGCTGCCGCTGCTGTCGTCGCGCTCGCTGCTGCAGGAGGCGGCGCTGCGCGTCGGCGACGGCACGCGCTTCGCCCCGCCCGTCGTCGTCGCCAATGACGAGCACCGCTTCATCGTCGCCGAGCATCTCCGCCTGGCAGGGATCACGCCCCAGGCGATCGTGCTCGAGCCGGTCGGCCGCAACACGGCGCCGGCGGTGTGCGTCGCCGCGCTGACCTTGGTCGCGAGCGAGGGCGATGCGCTGATGCTGGTGCTGCCGTCCGATCACGCGATAGCCGACGTGCCGGCCTTTGTCGCGGCGGCCGATCGCGCCGCGGCGGCCGCGCATGCCGGGCGTCTCGTCACCTTCGGCATCACCGCCGACCGGCCGGACACGGGCTACGGCTACATCAAGCGCGGCGCGGCCATCGCCGGCATGGACGGCGCCTACGAGCTTGCCGCCTTCGTCGAGAAGCCCGACCGCGCCCGCGCCGAGGCCTATCTCGCCGCCGGCGACTATTGCTGGAACAGCGGCATCTTCCTGTTCCCTGCGGCGCTCCTGCTGAGCGAGCTCGAAGCGCGCCACCCCGCGACGGTTGCGGCGTGCCGCCACGCGCTCGACCATGGCAAGCGCGACCTCGATTTCCTGCGCCTCGACAAGGTCGCCTTCGCCGCCGCCGAGAACACCTCGGTCGACTACGCCGTGATGGAGCATACCCGGCATGCCGCGGTGATCCCCGTCGACATGGGCTGGAGCGATGTCGGCACCTGGGACGCTCTGTGGCAGATCGGCGCCAAGGATGCCGCCGGCAACGTCGTCCTCGGCGACGTCATGACCGAGGATGCGCGCAACTGCTACCTGCGTGCCGAGCATGGGCTGGTGACGGCGCTCGGCGTCGAGGACCTGGTCGTCGTCGCCACCGCCGACGCCGTGCTCGTGGCCGAGCGCGACCGCGCGCAGGACATCAAGCGCATCGTCGCGCGGCTCGAGCGCGACGGCCGCAGCGAGCTCGCGGCGCATCCGCTGGTGCATCGCCCGTGGGGCTCGTTCCGCTCGATCCACAGCGGCGACCGCGTCCAGGTCAAGCACATCATGGTCAAGCCCGGCGCCAAGCTGTCGCTGCAGATGCATCATCACCGCGCCGAGCATTGGGTGG
>DASWFH010000546.1:0-2530 GCA_036394355.1 Allostellaceae bacterium
TGGCGTTCGAAGACCCAGCGAACAAGGAGAACAGCAAGTTCGTCGATGGCTTCCGATTGGGGGCACTGCTCAAGGCATCAGGTGTTCCTGTTCTCGTCCTCAACGCCTGCCAATCCGCCTTTGCGGAGGCGCCGGCTGCACCGGATCAGGCCAAGCCCGAAGCGGCGCGCGCCGAGATCGAAGCCTACGGCTCGCTGGCGCAGGCAGTGGTGGAGGCCGGCGCTGCCGGCGTGGTCGCCATGCGCTATTCGGTTTATGTCGTGACCGCCGCGCAATTCGTGGCCGAGCTTTACGGCGCGCTCGCGCGCGGCCGCGGGCTGGGCGAAGCGGTGACATGGGCGCGCAAGAACCTGCATGACCAGCCCGAGCGCCGCATCGCCTATGCGGCGCGGCCGTTGCAGGATTGGTCGGTGCCGGTGGTGTGGGAGCGCGCGCCGCTGCAACTCTGGCCGCAAAAGTCTGACGCTCTGTCGCTCAAGTTCACCCTCGACGACGGCGCGGGCGCTACGCCGGGCGGGCTTGATCAGGCGCTGCCGGCGCGGCCGGTGTCGGCTTCTTCGGCCGCGACGAGACGCTCTATGCGCTCGACCGCGCCTTCGACACCCATCGGATCGTGCTGCTGCACGCCTTTGCGGGCAGCGGCAAGACCTCGACCGCGGCGGAGTTCGCGCGCTGGTATGCGCTGACCGGCGGGGTCGAGGGGCCGGTGTTGTTTTCGAGCTTCGAGCGCCACCTGCCGCTCGCCCGCGTGCTCGACAAGATCGGCGCGGAGTTCGGCCAGGCGTTGGAGGCGAACGGCATCCACTGGAACGCCATCACCGATCCGGCGCAGCGGCGAAGCATCGCCCTGCAAGTGCTGCAACAGGTGCCGGTGCTGTGGATCTGGGACAATGTCGAGCCGGTCACCGGCTTTCCGGCCGGCACCGCGTCGGAGTGGAGCGCCGCCGAGCAGCAGGAGTTGCGCGCGTTCCTGAGCGCGGCGCGCGAGACCAAGGCCAAATTCCTGCTGACCTCGCGCCGCGATGAAGCGGCGTGGCTCGGCGAACTGCCGCGGCGCGTGCAAGTGCCGGCGATGCCGATGCAGGAGCGCCTGCAGCTTGCCGGCGCCATCGTGGAACGCCGCGGCAAGCGGCTGGCCGACCTGCCGGAGCTGACGCCGCTATTGCGGTTCACGCGCGGTAACCCTCTGACCATTCTCGTCACTTTGGGCGAGGCGCTGCGCGCGGGCATTGATACGCCAGCGCGGCTCGACGCGTTCGTCGCCGCCTTACACGGCGGCGAAGTCGCGTTCGAGGACGAAGCGAGCGAGGGCCGCTCAAAATCGCTCGGCGCGTCGCTGTCCTATGGCTTCGGCACCGCGTTCGCCGACGACGCGCGCAAGGTTTTGGCGCTGCTGCATCTGTTCCAGGGTTTCGTCGATGTTGACGCGCTGCGAGCGATGGGCAACCCCGAGGCCGAAAGGTGTCTTGCTGCGGTGCGCGGGCTGACCCGCGAACGCGGCATCGCGCTGCTCGACCGGGCCGCCGAGATCGGCCTGCTGCATGCCCATGACGGCGGCTATTACGACATCCACCCGGCTCTGCCCTGGTATTTTGGCGCACTGTTCGCGCGCGATTTCCCGGAGAAGACCGGAGACGCCAACCGCGCCCGCCGCGCCTTCGTCGAGGCGATGGGGGAACTCGGCAACTTTTATCACAAGACATACGAGCAAGGCCGCCGCGAAGTCTTGTCGGCCGTCATGGCGGAGGAAGACAATCTGCTCGCGGCTTGGCGCCTCGCCCGCGCCCACGGCTGGTGGGACGTGGTCACCTCCGCGATGCAGGGTCTGCGGACTTTGTACCAAGCGACCGGCCGCGGCGCGGCGTGGCGCCGGCTGGTGAATGACGTGATGCCGGACTTTGTCGACCCCGCGAGCGACGGACCGTTGGCCGGCCGCGAGGATGACTGGAGCCTGGTGACGGAATATCGCGTTCGCCTCGCGATGGAGGACCGCAACTTGGTCGAGGCCGAGCGCCTGCAGCGGGTCAATATCGATTGGTATCGGCAACGTGCCCAGCCAGGACTGGCGACCGCTCCGGACCGGCGGGATGCAATGCAGCGCCACGTCATCGACATGCTAGCGACATGTCTGCAAGTGCTCGGGCATATCCAGCGGGAACAGGGCAGCCCGACCTGCGCCGCAACCTTTCGCGAGGCGCTCGACCTTGCCAACGCCATCGGCGACACCGTCGGACAAGCCATCTACGCGTTCAACCTCGGTCAAGTGTACAAAAACATCGCCGACCTGCGTAATCTTGACGAGGCGGAGCGCTGGTATCGGATGAGCCTCGATCTGCGCCCCCCACACGACGGGCTCGGCCGCGGCGGGTGCGTTGGCCAGCTTGGTCTGGTCGCTTATGAACGCTTCTTGGACGCGCGGACTGCCAAGCGTCCGGTCGAGGAACTCGGGCGCCACATCGCCGAGGCGGCGCGACTATACGAGCAGGCGCTCGACATGATACCGGCAGCCGCGGTCACCGACCGCGGGATC
>DASWFH010000547.1:0-7054 GCA_036394355.1 Allostellaceae bacterium
TGCGCTCATCACCATCGTCGGCGGCGACGGCGACACCGAGCTCTATCAGCCGACGCCGGCCGATGCGCGTGCGCTCGCCGGCGCCAAGCTCCTGGTGACGAACGACATCAATCCCGAGTTCGAGCCCTGGCTCCCCGCCCTAGTCCGGCAGGCGGGCTTCAAGGGCACGACGCTGGTCGCCAGCAAGGGGGCCAAGACAATCACCGAAGCCGAAGAGGAAGGGCACGAGACCGGCAACGGACCGCCCAAGACCGATCAGCATGCCTGGCACGATCTTGCCAATGGCGCGATTTATGCGCGGAACATCGGCGCCGGGCTCGCCCAGGCCGATCCCGCCAACGGCGATTTCTATAAGACCCGCGCCGACGCCTATATCGCCGAGATCAAGCAGCTCGATGCCTGGGCGAAGAGCGAGATCGCCGCGGTGCCCAAGACCAAGCGCAAGGTCATCACCTCGCATGACGGGTTCCAGTATCTCGGCCGCGCCTACGGCATCAAGCTCGTCCCGGCGCGCGGCTGGGTCAACGACAAGGAAGCTTCGGCGGATGACATCGCGCGCCTGATCCGGCAGATCCGCGAGGACAAGGTGCGCGCCATCTTCGTCGAGAACATGAACGACCCGCGCGTCATCGAGCGGGTCGCGCACGAGGCCGGCGCGAGCATCGGCGGGACGCTCTATTCCGACGCCTTGTCGAAGCCCGGCGGCGAGGCCGGCACCTATCTCGACATGGCGCGCCACAACATCGCGACGCTCAAGGCCGGGATGCTGAGGAACTGATGGCCGGCTTGTCGGGTTCGAGCGCGATCCTCGCCGGCGCGCGGCAGCGCGTCGGCTGGGCGCTTGTGCCGGTGGCGGCGTTGTGGCTCGGCGTGCTGTGGGCCGATTATGGCGGCCGCGCGCCGCAGACGGCCACCTCGCCCCCTGCGGCCGCGCCGGTGCTCCAGGCCATCGCCGCCAGCGGCGAGCCCTCGCCGGCCGGCGGCAGCTTCGATCGCTTCGATATCGACGGGCGCGCCGTCGCCGCCGCCGCCAACCGCCGCGGCGACGTGGTGTTCTTCGCCACGCTGTTGCGCAGCCCTGCCGACGAGGCGCTTTTCCTCGCCGGCGGCAGCGGCATCGCCAAGCTCGCCGCGGTCGGCGATGCCGTGCCGAGCGGCGAGCGCATCGCCGGCTTCGGCGAACGGCCAGCGGTGACCTTGAACGAGCGAGGCGACGTCGCTTTCGCCGCCGCGTTGACGGGCGGCAAGGCAACGAGCGGTGTGTTCGTGGCGCAAAAGGGAAAGATCGCGGCGGTCGCTTTGAGCGGCGCGGCCGCGCCCGACGGCGCCGGCGCCACGCTCGCGCAATTCGAACCGCCGGCCCTCAACGATGCGGGCGAGGTCGCTTTCCTGGCGGCGACCCGCCGCGGGCGCGAGGCCGGCGAGGCAATCTACCTGCAGCGTCGCGGCCAGCTGGTGAAGCTGGCCGGCTCGGGCGATGCCGCACCGGGCGGCGGCATCTTCTCGAGCTTCGGCAGCCCGTCGCTCAACAACAAGGGCGAGGTCGCCTTCGCCGCCATCGTCGAGCAAGGGCCCATCCTGGGCGGTGTCTTCATGGGCGGCGGGAACGACATCCATTTGGTGCTCGGCGTCGGCAGCGCCTCGCCCAGCGGCGGCATCTTCGCTCGCTTTTCGGAGCGGCTCGAACTCAACGACGCCGGCACGATCGCTTTGAGCGCCGTGTTGCGCAACGGCGGCCCGAACGCCGCAGTCTTCGTCATCGAGAACGACACGCCGCGCGCCCTGGCCGCAATCGGCGATCCGGCACCGGGCGGCGGCAACTTCGCCGCCTTTGCCTCATGGCCTGCGCTGAGCCAGGTCGGGTCGGTCGCCTTCATCGCCTCGGTCGATGGCGGACCCAATGCGCTGGCTCTATATTGCGCCAACCGCGGCGACGGGCTGACGCGCGTCGCCGCGATCGGTGATCCGCTGCCCGACAACGCTCGCCTGGCCGCCTTTCCGCTCTATCCCGCGGCGGCGATCGGCGGTCAGGACGCCGTGACCTTCGCCGCTGCCGCCGAGCGCGACGGGACGCGCACCGCCACGCTCTTCTATTACGGCCCGCCGCGCGGCAAGCGGTAACGGCCAATTAATTCATGTCGATCGGCGGATAGATGGTAAACACATTAGCGGCAGTCACCAGCACGTGGCGGGTCGCGACACGCGGCGGCAGCGGGTCGCCCCGCAGCATGTTCAGCGCCAGCGGCAGAACCTCGTAGCCGTAGCGGTCGAGAAGGTACGCGACCGAACCGATGACGATGCTGCCGCGGTTGTTGGGGTCGATCTCCTTCTTGTCGTTGGCGCCGCCATGGACCGAGCGGTCGCAGCCTTGGCTCACGATCGCTGTGTCAACGCTGCGTCCGGCCGCCTCCACCGCCGCCTTTGCCAGCAGCGCCGTGGTGTCGTCGAGTGCCGCGACCAGCAGCTTGCTGTCGCTCTCTCCGGCGGCGAAGCGGCGCAGCAGCGATTCGGCCATCGCGGGGTTGCCGTTGCTGTCGAGCCGGGTCTGCGCTGCGGCCGGCAGGCGCTCCTTGAGGGCCGCGGCGATACCCGCGACGCGCTCGGGCACATGATCAGCGGCGTTGCCGAGATCGCCGATCATGACGGCGACGGCGCGCGCACCCGGCCAATGCGCCCCGGCGAAGTTCGCCAGCACCTCCCCCGCCATGCGACCGGCGAGTGTGTTGTCGGGGCCGTAGAGCGGCGAGCCGGGCACGGGATAGGTTATCGCCAGCACCGGGATGCCCGCCGTCTTCATGCGCTTGGCGATCTCGACGTTCGCCCCGGCGTCGTCGCAATATTGGATGTAGAGGTCGAGCTTGCGCGCGATAGCGTCCTCGGCGTCGGCCAGCGTCTTCGCGCGGTTGCGGTCGTTGTCATAGAAGACCATGTCGACCGGCAGCGCGCGCGCCGCCAGGGCAAAGCTGGCGCGGACATCGGCGCCGGTGAAGCCGAGGCCTTCGAGCCGCGTGCCCGGATCCTCCGTGAGGTTGGCAAAACCGACCTGGTAGCGGCGCGCTTCGGCGCCCGGTGCTGCCACCGGGGCGGCGAGGAGGCCTGCGGCCAGCGCGAGAAAAGACCGGCGCCCGAGGACGGGCGCCGGCAACAAACCAACAAGTCCCACGAAGGAAGCTCTACTGAATGGCCTCAATGCCGACGAAGTTGCCGGTGAGGCCGACCGCCTTCGGCACGCTCATGTTGAGGAAGAAGGTCGCGCGCTTGCTCGCCGCCGCCTCGTCGGCGATGAGGTCGGTGCGCACATTCTCGATGATGTGAATGCCGTTGTCGGTGAGTAGCATCTGGTGGACGCTGAAGGCCTTGGTCGGGCTCTCGCCGGGGATCACTTCGACGGCCCAGGTGTCGGCGCCGACGGCAATGACCTTTTGGTCGATGAGCCACTTGGCGGCAGCCTCGCCGATGCCCGGCTCGCCGCTGTTGTAGAGCGCGTTCTGCGCCGGGTACTGGGCGAAGATGTCGCCCCAGCCGGTGTTGAGGAACACCGCGTCGCCCTCACGCAGGGTCACGTTGTACAGCTTGAGCCCGGCCTGCAGATCCTCAGGCGTGATCACGGTGCCCTTGTCGAGGCAGGACTTGCGGCAGGCGGGATTGGTCTTGAGCTTGTTGGCCTGCTGATAGACCCGCACCAGATCGATGATGACGCCGCGGGTCGCGAAAGACTTCAGGTGCTCGAGCCCCAGTTTCGTCATGTAGTTCTGGTTGATGAACTTGCCCATGGCGATCTGGTTGTAATAGCAGTCGCCGCGACCGATATGGCCCAGGCCGTCGATATGGGTGCCGACGTGGCTCTGGCTCAGCCAGGTGTCTTCCATGTAGGTGAGGTTGTTCTCGCCGAGCGATGCGCCGGGCGCCAGCGTGACCGCGGTGAGCACGGTCTTGGTGAAGCGCGTGCCGAACAGCGGCACGCCGTCGACCAGCGGATTGGTCATGTTCGTGATCTTGCCGGTCTGGATTTCCGCCGCCGCGGCTTTGGTGACGCTCGGCGTGACGCGGTTGGTGGCGCCGGTCTGATCGTCCTTGCCGAAGGGCGACGCCGGCACGAGCTTGGTGCAGTCGCTTTGCGCCCACGCCCCAGGCGCCGCCGCCAGCGCGCCGGCCAGCGCAGACACCGCAAGCGTCAGCTTGAGCTTCATGATTTCCTCCCCCTGTCGCGAACCGTTGACGGTTTCGTCGGTAAAGTGTGCGCCGGACCGGCACCCGCGTCAATCGTACTCAGGTTGGCTCAATGCAACCGCCTCGGAGCACGGGCGAGCCCCGTGCCCCGAGGCGACGGCGTCCTACGTTCGGATCAGATCCGCGCCAAGGGCGACACTTCGCGGCTGAAATAGGCCTCGATCTTGCCGACGATGGCGCCGGCCGAGGCGACATGGCCAGCGGGGGCGAACACGGCCGGGTTGCTGCGCGCCGCCGCCGGCAGCAGTCGCGCGCCCGAGACATGCGGCTTCGAATGCGCCGCGGCAATGATGCGCGCCGCCTGGCCGACGCCCAGGAAATGCGCGAGGTAGGTCTCCGCTGGGCTCACGTCGCGGCCAAGCAGGTGCTCGAGCCGCGCCTTGTTGTCGCGCGCGAGTTCCGCCGCCATGAGGGCCGAAAGCTTCGGATCGTTGCGCAGCTGCAGCAGCTTGGCGCGGGCGCCGGGGCGCACCGAAACGTCGCCGTACTCATCGATCGTGATTTGCTGCGCCAGCTCGGTGAGGCCGTGCCGGACGCCGAAGAGCTTGAGGGCGCGCAGCCAGGTATCCTCCGTGAATTGATAGAGTCCGGTCGCCGTTGTGCCTTGGGCGCGTACGACGGGGTCGAAGCCCGACTCGCGGGCGGCGACGGCCGTCATGTAGGCGGCATCGACGCCGACCACCTCGGTGGCGTGGGCAATGGCGCGCCAGACATTCTCGCGCATGCTGATCGCGGCGACATATTCCTCGTTGGCCGGAGCCGGGACGGCATGCTCCGGGACCGCCGGCATGACGGGGGCGGCGACCGCGGCAGCGACGGGAGCGCTCGACGGGAACAGCGCATTGGCGCTGCCCAACGCGGTTGCCCAAATGACGACGCCCGCGGCGACCAGTGCCCAAGCGAAGGCAGCGGATCGGCGCTGCGGCGCTATCGGCGCCGAGGCCTGCGTGGCGGGCTGGCGGAGGTGCACGAGGCGGCGCTCGAATCGGGTCGGCGCCCGCATCGGGAAGCGCACGCGATCCCTGGCGCCATGGAGGCCGCGCCGGCTCAAGGGTTGGCGCAGTTGGGGCGCGAGGCGCAGGCTGGGAATGCGGCGATGGACGAGCCGGCGGGCGCTCGCCGTCACGGGAACGCGGCGGATTTGTCGGCCATAATTCGCGGGCATTGCTCTTTCCCTTCCGGTTATGCGCTTTTCGGGTTCTCGGCGGTCTTGCGGCCGCCGGCCCATGCGCTGCCCGACAAGGAAGCCTCATTTTTGCGCCATTACCAAGCATATTTTCCGCAGATTTTAATAGTATTTTAGTAAAATGTGGTTTCGTTCGGTACATCTTGTGCAATACGCAATAACAGACGCAGCTGGTAGTGGTAAAGTCCGGGAGCAATGATATTTCGTCGCTTATTTGTCGGCAAACGGCGCCACTGACCCTTTTAATGGAGGGTCCACCGCGACACATTATTAAGTAAGACTGCCGCCGATCTGTGCCCGGGCGACGGAAGCCTTCACAACCGGGATCTCGTCATCGGCCAGCGGTCGCAGGTGCGGCTTGCGCGCGAGCGCTGCGGCGATATGGGGCGCAAGCAGCTGCGCCTTCGCGGTCTCGCGCGCCGCCGCCTCGGCCTTGAACCCCGGCATGACCTTCGTCGCGAACAGCTCGAGCGCCGCGCAAATATCCTCGTGGCGATTCCGGCCCGCTTGCTGCAGGAAGATGATCTGGTCGATGCCAGCTTCCTGATAGCCGCGCACATGCCGGCGCAGTTCTTCGGGCGTGCCGATGCCCGGCGCTTGCCCTACCCCCTCCCCCGCTCTCGGGAGCCGCTCGGTCTTGTCGCCGCGCTGGCGCTGGAAGTCCGGCCAGAGTCGGCTGCGGCCGGGCACCGCGTCCTGCGCCACCAGGGCATTCAACGCATAGCTGAAGAACTCGAATCCCTCTTGGCCACGTCGGACCGCCTCGGCGCGATCCTCGTGGATCGAGAAGGCCGAGACCATGGCGATGTTGGCGTTGATGCTGTGGCCGAGCGGGACGCAGTGCTCGCTCTTGATGATGTCGTAATAGATGGCACTCCAGCTCCTTGCCTCGTCCGGATCGACGAAGGAGAAAGCGAGCGCGCCGAGGCCGAGGCTGGCGGCGATCCTGATGGTCTCGCGGTTGGTGCAGGCCATCCACATCGGCGGGTGCGGCTTCTGCAGCGACTTGGGCAGCACGTTGCGGCAGGGCATCGAGAAGGACTTCCCCTCGAAGCCGGGATAGGGCTCGAGCACCATCATGTTGGCGATCTGCTCGGCCGCCTCGAGCGCCATGGCGCGCTTCTCCTTGGCAGGAATGCCGAAACCGCCGAGCTCGAGCCGGGTCGCGCCCTCGCCGATGCCGAAATCGACGCGCCCGTCCGAGAGCAGGTCGAGCGTGGCGATGCACTCTGCGGTGCGCGCCGGATGATTGTAGCGCGCGATCACCTGGCGGATGCCGTGGCCCAGGCGGATGTGCTTGGTCAGCGCGGCCGCGCTCGCCAGGAACACCTCGGGCGCGGAGGAATGCGAGTATTCGTCGAGGAAATGATGCTCGACCTGCCAGGCGTAGTCGTAGCCGAGCCGGTCGGCCAGCACGACTTGGTCGAGCGCCTCCTTGAAAAGGCGATGCTCGTCGCCGGGCACCCAAGGCTTCGGCAGTTGCAGTTCATAGAAGACACCGAAGCGCATGGGGAATCCTCGCTCTCGTCAGCATGCTAGTTGCGCTCTTGCGCCAAACGGCGCCGCAAATCGGTCTTCAGTATCTTGCCGTAGTTGTTCTTGGGCAACTCGTCGAGGAAGACGTACCGGCGCGGGCGC
>DASWFH010000548.1:0-4450 GCA_036394355.1 Allostellaceae bacterium
TGGCTCGAGCGTGAGTTGGCGGCGCTGGGCCTCGCGGTCAATCCGGGCGTGGCGAATTTCGTGCTGGTGCGCTTCCCGGCATCGCCCAAGAGCTCCGACGCCGCCTTCGCCTTCCTCAAATCGCGGGGCATACTGACGCGCCAGATAGGCGCCTACGGCTTGCCCGAGCATCTTCGCATCACCATCGGCACGGAGGAGGAGATGCGCGTCGTCGTCGCGGCGATCGCGGATTTCCTCAAACCGGCATGAGCGGTCCGCAATTCGAGCGCGTCGCGCTGATCGGCATCGGTCTCATCGGCTCGTCGCTCGCCCGCGTCCTGCGCCGGAACAAGCTCGCGCGCGAGATCGTCGCCTGCGCGCGCCGCGAGCAGACGCTCGACAAGGTGCGCGCGCTCGCGCTGGCCGATCGCGTCACCGCCGATCCCGCCGAGGCGGTGAAAGGCGCCGACCTCGTCGTCATCAGCACGCCGCTCTCGGCCTATGCCGACATCGGCCGGCGCATCTCGCCCGCGCTCGAGCCCGGCGCCATCGTCACCGATGTCGGCTCGGTGAAAGAGGCGGTCATCCGCGACCTCAAGCCGTCGCTGCCGCAAAACGTGCATCTCGTGCCCGGACATCCCGTGGCCGGCACAGAGCATTCCGGACCGGAGGCGGGCTTCGCCGAGCTGTTCCACGACCGCTGGTGCATCCTGACGCCGCTGCCGGACGGCGACGCGGCGGCGCTGGCGCGCGTGACCGCGTTGTGGGAGGCGGCGGGAATGAAGGTCGTCACCATGGATGCCGCGCATCACGACAAGGTGCTCGCCATCACCTCGCATCTGCCGCATCTCATCGCCTACACCATCGTCGGCACCGCGACCGATATCGAGGAGACGCTCAAATCCGAGGTCATCAAATTCTCCGCCGGCGGCTTCCGCGACTTCACGCGCATCGCTGCCTCCGATCCGGTGATGTGGCGCGACGTGTTCCTCAACAACCGCGAGGCGGTGTTGGAGATGCTGCAGCGCTTCACCGAGGACCTGACCGCGCTGCAGCGCGCCATCCGCTGGGGCGAAGGCGACAAGCTCGAGGACCTCTTCACCCGCACCCGCGCCATCCGCCGCTCGATCATCGAGGCGAAGCAGGCCTGAGCCCCGCGCGCTAGCGCAGGAAGACGAGAGCGCTGGTTCGGTCAGCGCCGAAGCGTTCGTGCGCGACAGGCGCTGCCCGCGACGCCATCTTCTGTGCCATGGATGAATCACGCCTCGTGCAGAAAGAGTCGGCGAGCCACACGTCATCTTGGCGGCGCTTCATCGCGCTGCTCGCCTGCTGGCGCGCGCGGGCACAAGAGCGGCGTCTCCTCGCCGCGTTCGACGAGCGGCGGCTCGCTGATATCGGCATCACCTGCCTCGATGCGTCGCGCGAATGCGCCAAGCCGTTCTGGCGCGCCTAGGCGGGCTGTGCCACTCTCTCGCGACCAGGAGGATCGAGCATGTATGCCGTGATTTTCGAGGTGCAGCCGAAGCCCGGGCGGCAGCAGGATTATCTCGACATCGCCACCGCGCTGAAGCCCGAGCTCGAGAAGATCGACGGCTTCCTGTCGGTCGAGCGGTTCCAAAGCCTCGGCACCGAGGGCAAGATCCTCTCGCTCTCTTTCTGGCGCGACGCCGACGCGGTGAAGCGCTGGCGCGAGCACGACCGCCACCAGCGCGCGCAATTCAGGGGCCGCAGCGAGGTATTCGCCGATTACCGCATCAGCGTCGTCGAGGTGGTGCGGCAGTACGGCATGTTCGACCGCGTCGCGGCGCCGCAGCCGTAGCCGGCTTGCCTATTCCCAGGTGATGGCGGGAAGCACGGCGATTTGCGCTGGGCCGAGATAGAGACGGCGGTTCTGCAGGGTCACCGGCAAGGTGAGCCGCTTCTTGCCGTCGGCGCCGGGCTTCGCCATCAGTCCGAGCAGGACCTTGGCTAGATTCGCGTCGTCGGCGCGCAGCGTGCCGCCGGCGACGGCCGCATCGATGACGGCGTTGTGGTTCTCGATCGTCGCCGTCAGCGCGCCGATCGGCTGCAGCGCGGCGTCGAGCGCAAGCGTGCCGTTGGCGCTCGCCGCGAGCGAGCCCCAGCGCAATGCGCCTTCCTCCAGCTCGATCGTGCCGCCGTCGTCGCGCCACGTCGCCAGTGCCTGGCGCAGCTGGCCGGGCGGCACCGCGCCCTTGACCGCGCCGGAGAGCGTCACCGCATCGACCGTCGCGCCCAGAGACGGCACCGCTCGCGGCAGGGCGATACCCCTGAGCCGCAGCGTCACCCTGGCGCCGTCTTGTCGGTGGTCGGCCGGCGGACGGCCGGGAAGGGCGAGCCACGCGTCGGCGTCGGCGATGCGCAGCGCCGCAGCGGCGCCACTGCCGGCGATCTGACGCGCCGCCAGGGCAACCGTGGCGTCGTTGTCGGCGCCGATGGTGACGGTCGCATCAAGCGTTGCAGCGGCGATCGTGTCGCCCTCGGTCGCCGCTTCGACGCGCGCGCCATGCGGCGCGCTCACGCGCCAGCGCCGCAAATTCCACGGCCGCGCCTCGCCGATGACGGTGGCGGCCGCGGCCTGAAAGGGCAGGGGCCGCGCGCCCGCGAATGCGGCGCCGGCGAGCGTCACGCGGAAGGAGGTCGGGAAGCCGCCGACGGCGAGGCTGTCCAAGCGCACGCCGTAGCCTTCGCCACGGCGTGCCTCCGCCCAGCCGGCGATCGCCTCCGGCAGGCGGCCGGCGATGTAGAACCAGTAACCGGTGTAGCTCGCGGCGGCCGCGACCAGCAGCAGCACGACCACCGCGACGATGATGCGGCGCATGCGGCTTTATAGGGTGACGCCGAACGGCGGTCGATGCGAAACCGGCAGGTCGGCAATGCGCGCCAGACCCTTGCGGAGGCGCCGCGCCGACGCAAGATAGGGCGGCGTTTCCCGCGGAGTCGCGTCCGAGGCCGTCCTCCTCCAGCGTCGGCGTTAATCGCTTTTTTGCGCTTCGGCGACAGCCTAGGCGGCGCTCCCGGTTGGATTGCCGGAGGGTGATGGCGTCGAGCCCGGACGACGTTGCGCGGCGGGTTGAGTAGCGGATGGAAGGATCCTTGGACACGGAAAGGCCGCTGCGCGCAGGAGCGCTGCCGCCGGAGATCGCCGAATGCGTGGCGCAGCGGCGCGATCTCTGGATCTTCGCCTATGGCTCGCTGATGTGGGATCCGGGCTTCGCCTATGCCGAGGCGCAGCCGGCGCTCCTCAGGGGCTATCACCGCAGCTTCTGCGTCTATTCGCCGCGCCACCGCGGCACGCCGGAGCGGCCTGGCATCGTGCTCGGCCTGGACCGCGGCGGCGCCTGCAAGGGTATCGCCTATCGCGTGCCGGCGGCCGATGTCGCGGCGGCGCTCCACTATCTCTGGGATCGCGAGATGGCGCGGGGGACGTACCGACTGAAGGAGGTTCAGGTCGACATCCCCGCCGGCAAAGTCAAGGCGCGCGCCTTCGCCGTCGACCGCAATCAGGTCGGCTACGCCGGCAGGCTGTCGCCCGAGGCGACCGCCCGGCTCATCCTCCAGGGCATCGGCGGCCGCGGCTCATGCCGCCAGTATCTCGAGAACACTGTCTGCGAGCTGCGTAAGCTCGGCCTGGTCGACGGCCCGCTTCACCGCCTCGAGCAGATCGTCAAGGCCATGGCAGCGCGCGAGAGGCCCTGCGGCTGAGCGTGGCGGGGAAGGCGTTCAGTAATTCACGATCACGCTGTAGCTGCCGGAATAGGCGCCTTGCGGCCGGGATGCAGCCGTCTTCACGGTCGTCTCGATCGCCAGGGTAAGACTGCCGTCGCTGCTCAGCGTCGGCGCGCGTCCGCCATTGTGGGTGAAGGCGGCGAGCTGCAGTGCCGGGCCGAGGCCGCTAACGGCATCGTTGGCGGTGATGGAGATGGCGACGGCGAGATTGGGCGCGCCGGTGAGGGTGACGATGCCGGGGTGGGTCGAGATGCGGTTCCCCACGCCGTCCAGCTCGATCGGGGTCGTCTCGATGACGGCGGCGGCCGGCAGGATGGTGACAGAGGCGTGGCCGATGGCGGTGGCGGCGAGCGCGGCAGCGGGCGCGATATTGGCCGCCATGACGGCGGCAGGGACCAGCACGATAAGACGGCTGAAGCTGAGCGCTGGCATGGTCCACACCCGTGCATCGATTGGGCGGCGTGTGGAGAGAATGCCGGTTTTGTGCCCATTGCGCTAGTCTAGTCGGCGCGATGTCTAATACCGCTTCCGTGAAGGAATGACTCGGAAAGGGGATTCCCAAGGCGGCGTTTTGGTGATTCACAGAGGGGCATGGTTTCGCGGGGGAGTGAGCCATGCCAGCCTTGCCGATCCGGACGGATATCAGCGCGCGCGAACTTCGACGCCGTGCCAAGCACGAGAAAAACCCGCGAGTGGCGCGGCGCCTGCTGGCGATCGCCAACGC
>DASWFH010000549.1:0-4093 GCA_036394355.1 Allostellaceae bacterium
CGGACCGTGTTGCCCGGGAGATGCCCGCCTTTGAGCATGACGAGTTTGGCGCCGAGCGCGGCGAGCGCCGCCGCCGCGTTGTGCATGTCGCCCGGGCCGATGCGCCGGCCGAGCAGCGCCTCGGCCTCGGGAATGTTGGGCATGACCACGGTGGCGCGCGCCATGAGGCGCTTCAGCGCATCGAGCGCGCGCGCATCGAGCAGCGCCGCGCCGCTGGTCGCGACCATGATGGGATCGACGACGAGCGGCACGCGCGGCACCGCCGCGAGGCTCTCGGCCACGGCGGCGATGATGGCCTCGTCATGCAGCATGCCCGTCTTGATGCAGTCGGCGCCGATATCGCCGAGCACCGCGTCCATCTGCTGGCGCACGAAGCTCGGCTCGACCGGCACGATGGCGAAGACGCCCAGCGTGTTCTGCGCGGTCAGCGCGGTGATCGCCGTGGCGGCATAGCCGCCCAGCGCCGTCACCGTCTTGATGTCGGCCTGGATGCCCGCGCCGCCGCCCGAATCGGAGCCCGCGACGATCAGCACCCGGCCGTTCATTCCGCCGCCCTTCCCTCCGCGCCGCCGGCCGCCACCACCGCCGCGGCGATCTCGTCGACGATGGCCGCGACCAGCGCCTCGTCCTCGCCCTCGGCCATGATGCGGATGAGCGGCTCGGTGCCGGATTTGCGCACGACGAGGCGGCCGGCCTTGCCGAGGCGGCGCTCGCCGGCGCTGATCGCCTTCTTGACCGGCGCGGTGTCGAGCGGCGCGCCGCCGGCGAAGCGTACATTCTTGAGAAGCTGCGGCACCGGCGCAAAGATGTTGCACACGCGGCTCGCCGGCGCGCCGGTCTCGACCAACGCCGCCAGCACCTGCAGCGCCGCCATCAGCCCGTCGCCGGTGGTCGAGTAGTCGCCGAGGATGATGTGGCCGGACTGCTCGCCGCCGAGATTGCTGCCGAGCTTGCGCATGGCCTCGACGACATAGCGGTCGCCGACGGCGGTGCGGTGCAGCCGGATCTTATGGTCGGCGAGATGGCGCTCGAGACCGAGATTGGACATCACCGTCGCCACCACGCCGCCGCCGTCGAGCCGCCCGGCGCGTCGCCATTGCAGCGCAATCAGCGCCATGAGCTGGTCGCCGTCGAGGAGCCGCCCCGATTCGTCGGCGATGAGCAGCCGGTCGGCGTCGCCGTCGAGGGCGATACCCAGATGCGCGCGATGGTCGACCACGGCGCGCTGCATCGCCGCCGTCGCCATGGTGCCGCTGTCGCGGTTGATATTGAGGCCGTCGGGCGCGACGCCGAGCGGGATCACCTCGGCGCCGAGCTCCCACAGCACGGTGGGCGCGACCTTGTAGGCGGCGCCATGGGCGCAGTCGATCACCACCTTGAGTCCGTCGAGCCGCAGGCCCTTGGGGAAGCTGCCCTTGACGAATTCGATGTAGCGCCCGCCGGCGTCGTCGAGCCGCTTGGCGCGGCCGAGCTCGCGCGGCGGCACGCGGTGCTCGGCGGTGCGGTCGAGCTGCGCCTCGATCGCCGCCTCGATCTCGTCGGAGAGCTTGTAGCCGTCGGCGCCGAAGAGCTTGATGCCGTT
This sequence comes from Allostellaceae bacterium, assembly GCA_036394355.1. Taxonomy (GTDB): domain Bacteria; phylum Pseudomonadota; class Alphaproteobacteria; order ATCC43930; family CGMCC-115725; genus DAHUYF01. Next base: position 1,583 of record DASWFH010000549.1, read on the forward strand.
GTCCTCGAACGGGTTGTGCGAGGCCGAGATCATCACGCCGAGATCGGCGCGCAAGGAGCGCGTCAGCATGGCGATGGCCGGCGTCGGCAGCGGCCCGACCAGCACGATATCCATGCCCATAGCGATGAATCCCGCGGTCAGCGCCGGCTCGACCATGTAGCCCGAGAGCCGCGTGTCCTTGCCGATGACGACGAGATGGCGGTGGTCGCCGCGGCGCAGGCAGCGGCCCGCCGCCATCGCCACCTTGAGCGCGGTCTCCGCGGTCATCGGCTCGCTGTTGGCGGTGCCGCGAATCCCATCCGTGCCGAACAGCTTGCGCGTCATCGCTCCCCTCGAAGCATCGCCTGAAACCGCATGTGTATAGCCCAGCCTGGCCGGATCGGCGTCAACAAAGCGCTAACGGCGCACCGCGCACGATCGCCTGACGAATAGCGAGCGCCTGCCGCGTCTCCGCGACATCGTGGACGCGCAGCACCTGCACGCCCTGGCTCGCCGCCCACAGCGCTGCGGCGAGCGAGCCGCCTAGCCGCTCCTTGGGCGGCTCGCCCCGGCTCAGCCGGGCGATGAAGGACTGGCGCGAGGCGCTGAGCGCGACGGCGCAGCCGGTCGCATGCAAGAGCGTGAGCCGCGCCAGCAGCGCGCGGTCATGTGGGTCGGCCTTGCCGAAGCCGATGCCGGGATCGACCACGATCCACTCGCGCGGCATCGCCGCCGCTTCGCAGGCGGCGATGCCCGCCTCGAGATAGTCGAGCACGTCGAGCGCGGGATCGTCGTCGCGCGCCGCATCGGAGGCCGGGCGCAGCGCGGCGACCATGTGCGTGAGCACCACGGCGGCGCCGCTCTCCGCCGCGACCTGAAGGCCTTCCTTGTCGTCGGTCACGGTCACGCCGCTGATGATGCGCGCGCCCGCGGCGCGCGCCGCGCGCATGACGGCGGCATGCTGGGTCTCGACCGACACCAGGGCGCCGGCCTCGGCGAGCGCGCGGACCACAGGCTCGGTGTGGCGAATCTCCTCCTCTGGCGAGGTCGGCGCGCCGCCGCGGCGGATATCGATGATGTCGGCGCCGGCGGCGAGGAGCGCACGGCCCTGCTCGACCGCATCGCCGCCCGCCATGCCGTCGGCGGTCACGCCGAGCACGCCCATGAGGCGCGGGCGGTCGAGCGTCAACCCCGCCCAGCGCCGTCGCGGCGCGACGATGGCGGCGAGCGCGTTGGCGACCCGCTCGCCGACGCTCGGCCATTGCTCCGCCGACCAGCGCAGCAGGTCGGCCACCGTGCCGAAGGCCGAGGCGACGCCGCCATCGCGCCGGCGCGCGAGCGCCTCGACCTCGGCGAAGGCGAGCGGCCCGCCGGCCAGGGGCAAGGCGCGGCCTTGCTCGATCGCGGCGGTGGCGACGGCGCCTTCGAGCAGCCCGGCCGGGCGCAGCCGCAGCGGCGATTCGGGCGCAAAAGCAGCGAAGCCCCGCGGCGGGGCGGGGCTTCGGTCGTTGGGCGGTTTCGCCGCCAAAATCTACGCGCCGGGCTGTGGCTCGGGCTCGAGGCCACCAGCCGGCTTGTCGCGGCCGGCGGGCGGCACCGAGGATCGGCGTCCGGTGGCGCTGCGCGCCGGGTCCTCGGCCGGGCCGCCGGTGTCGCGCACGATCTTCTCGCCGCGGATGATGCGCTTGATCTCGTCAGCCGACAGCGTCTCGAACTCGAGCAGGCCCCGCGCCAGCGAATGCAGCTCTTCGAGATGCTCGGTGAGGATCTGCCGCGCCTTGCGCTCGCCATCCTCGACGATGCGGCGAATCTCCTCGTCGATCACCTTGGCGGTCGCGTCGGAGACGTTCTTGCGCTGCGTCACCGAATGGCCGAGGAAGACCTCCTCCTCGTTCTCGGTGTAGCGTAGCGGTCCCAGCTTCTCGCTGAAGCCGAACTCGGTGACCATGCGGCGCGCCAGATTGGTGGCGCGGCGGATGTCGTCGGAGGCGCCGGTGGTGACCTTCGCGGTGCCGAAGATGAGCTCCTCCGCGACGCGGCCGCCGAACAGGCTCGCCACCATCGCCTCGAGCTCCATCTTCGACTGGCTGTACTTGTCGCGCTCGGGCAGGAACATGGTGACGCCCAGCGCGCGCCCGCGCGGAATGATCGTCACTTTGTGCAGCGGCTCGTGGCCCTCGGCATAGAGCATGACCAGCGCATGGCCGCCCTCGTGATAGGCGGTCAGCTTCTTCTCGTCCTCGGTCATCACCATCGAGCGCCGCTCGGCGCCCATCAGCACCTTGTCCTTGGCTTGCTCGAATTCGGACATGCTGACCGAGCGCTTGCCCCTGCGCGCCGCCATCAGCGCCGCCTCGTTGACGAGGTTGGCGAGGTCGGCGCCGGAGAAGCCCGGCGTGCCGCGCGCGATGATGCGCGGGTCGACATCGGAGGCGAGCGGCACCTTGCGCATATGCACCTTGAGGATCTTCTCGCGGCCGACCACGTCGGGGTTCGGCACCACCACCTGGCGGTCGAAGCGGCCCGGCCGCA
>DASWFH010000550.1:0-1581 GCA_036394355.1 Allostellaceae bacterium
CGAGCTTGATCAAGGAGGCCGCGCTGAGAATCATCGGCACATTCGCCGCCGCGGCCGCGCGCGCGAGCACGATGTCGCCGCGATACGCGCACAGCGCGGCGGACCCGAACGGCGGGATGCCGAACGGCGCGGCGTAGGTCATGCCGAATAGCGTCGTCATCTGGTTGCGGCTCGAGACATCGTTGAGCACGGGCGGAACGAAGCCGTATTCGTCGAAAGCGCGGCGGTTATCGCGCAGCGCCGCGTCGGTCTCGACTGCTCCGGCGATGAAGCCGTAGATCATCCTCGGAAGGCGCCGGCGGGCCGTTTTCTCAAAATCCGCAAGCGACAGGTAACGCCTCAGGCGGCGCGGAACCGCGGCTTGCGAACGTTGCGCCGTCGCGAGCGGTCGGTCCGCGCTTGTGGCCTGGGGGGATGCGCTGCCGGGCGGTCGAGCGCCAAGCGATGTGTCCCGGGGCGCCTCGGCAGCGATGGTCTGATGCGGAGAAACGACGGACATGCAGGAGCCCTTTCGCGCGGTGTGCGAGACAATTCACGTTCGCGAAGGCGAGGATGCCGGTGCTGCGCCGCAACTGCAATGACCGCTCGGGGTCATTCGCGTCGGATTGATGCGGCGCCGCCGGTCGCGGCATGTCCGCTTCGCCCCGAAAGCGACGGTCTGACGTAAAGATGCCATGCCGTCGCTGAGTGCCATTCGCGTCGGATTGATGGGGCCGCCGGGTAACGGCACACCGCGTCGATTCGTTGCGAGGCTAAGTGGACATACCGCGACGGGCAGTAACCCACTTTAGACGGCGGCTCGGGTGTCCTTAAGCAGAAACGCGCATGGAATCGTGGCCAGCGTCAGCGTGGATACGATGAGGACGGTGCCGGGGATGCCGATGGCGTCGCTGAGGAATCCTGCAGCGGGCGGCGCGACGGCGGCCGCCCCGATCGCGATCGTGTAGAACACGCTGAGAAGATGTGTGCGCCGTTCCGGCGCGGCATAGTTTGGCACAGAGCCGTAGATCACGGTCGTGACGCCGTTAAGCACAACACCGACGAACGGAAGGATGATTAGCGTCAGTTGCAGCGGCAGCAGCAAGATCACGGCAATTCCCACTGACGCGAGCGCCTGGCAAATAGCGATGGTAGCGACGTTGCCGAGCCAATTGGCGATCCATCCGCAGGCAAGCTTGCCGGCGGCGCCGCCGACAAACACTAGCGTCAAAGCGAATCCAGCGGTCGTGACGGCCGCCCCCTTTCCGATCAGCAGGAACGGCAGGCACACAAAAAAGCTGCTTCGCACGACGCTGTCGGTGATGCCGAACAGCACGAGAACGCGAAAACCGAAGCGCTTTGCGGACGCACCTTCACCGTCCTCGCCGAGGACAAGCTCCGCAGACGCCGATCGCGGCTCCGGCGTGATCCTCGGGGTCAAAATGGCAATCACAATCGCCGCGACGACGCCGACGAGCCCAAGCAATGTGTAGGCCGGCCGCCACGGCAGGATCAGCAACAAACTTGTTGCCGTCGCTGGCAACAAAACCTTACCGACGTCGCCGGCGAAATTGTAAGCGCTGAAAGCCTTGAGCGACCGCG
>DASWFH010000551.1:0-2262 GCA_036394355.1 Allostellaceae bacterium
GCCGGCGTCTTCCGGAATTTTCTGCCGCGCCCCCCAATTGATCAGCGCGTAGAAGCCATGCACGGCAAGCCGCCGCAGCAACGACTCGTTGTCGCGATGAGCCTTGGCGGTATAGACCACGTCGTAGCCGCCCTCGATCCAGTGTTCGACCAGCTTCTCGACCAGATCCGGCGGATGCTGACCGTCGCCGTCCATGAACAGCACTGCGCCGCGCCGGGCATGGTCCAATCCCGCCATCAGCGCGGCTTCCTTGCCGAAATTGCGTGACAGCGACACCACCTGGACGTCGAGCGCATCGGCCGCGAGCCCGCGCGCGATGGCGAGCGTCGCATCGGCGCTGCCGTCGTCGACATAAACCACCTCGCACGCGAGCCGATAGCGCTGCCTCAGTGTCCTCGCCAGGTCGTCAAGCCGCTTGTGCAGATGCGCCAGCCCGGCTGCCTCGTTGTACAAGGGCAAGACGATCGACAGCCCCTGCGCGGCAGCCGTGGCCGCAGTGGTTGACAAGCTCGAGACATCCGTACCCAGCATCATCGATCAGGTTCCAAACCAACGATATGACAGCATATGCTATCCGTTGCTAGCTGTCGCAACGATGAACGAAAGGCCCTCCGTCTCACCGCCGCAGGAATGCCTCAAGCCTGGCGAACAGCGGGTTGTCGCGGTCGAGCACATAGTCGAGCGATGCCACCGACACCGTGTCGGCGCCGTGCGCGCGCAAAAAACTGCCGAGCGCGTAAAGCTGTGCCGGTGGGCAGTGCAGCGTAACCATTCCCGACGAGGTCGGCCCGCCGAAGGGCGATACCACGCCGAAGCGATTATGGGCCTCGGCAAGCAGCGCGGCGTCGCATCCCTTGAAGCGGGTGCGGACTTCCCGGTATTTGCTGGCGCGGGCGCGGGCGGCGATGTGATCCAGGATGACGCGCGCGGTCTCGCGGGCCTCGCTCGACCAGTCGGCATCCTTTGCTGCCACGAGGTTGGCCTGGCTGCGCAGGATCACGCCGTCGTCGAGCACCTTGAGGCCGTTGGCGGCAAGGGTTGCCCCCGTCGTTGTGATGTCGACGATCATCTCCGCCGTCCCGACCGCCGGCGCACCCTCTGTCGCGCCGGCGCTCTCGACGATGCGGTAATCGACGACGCCATGGGAGGCAAAGAACGCCCGGGTGAGGTTGATGTATTTGGTCGCTACCCGCATCCGCCGGTTATGCTGGGCGCGGAAGCCGGTGGTGACATCGTCGAGATCGGCCATGCTGCGGACGTCGATCCAGGCCTGCGGCACGGCGACCACCACATTGGCGCTGCCGAAGCCGAGGCTGTCGATCAGCAAGACGTGCTTGTCGGCGTCGGCAATGGTCTCACGCACCAGGTCTTCGCCGGTGACGCCGAAATGGACCATGCCACGCGCCAGTTGCCAGGCGATTTCGCTCGCCGAGAGATAGGCGATCTCGACATTGTCGAGCCCGGAGATGGTGCCGCGATAGTCCCGCGCGCCGCGCGGTTTTGCCAATGCAAGTCCGGCGCGGGTGAAGAAAGCCTCGGCGTTTTCCTGCAGGCGCCCCTTCGATGGTACGGCGAGAACAAACGGCGCCGTCATGACGCGCTCCCGCCTGAATTCCTCTTCGCTCGCTGGCGGCCCACTTGTGTCAAGGTCTCGACCCAGACCGAGAATCCGACCGCGGGGATAGGGTTGCGGGCGCCAAGCTGGGTCATCAATCCGTCGTAGCGTCCGCCCGCTACCAGCGGCTCGACACCGTTGCCTTTGCCATGCAGCTCGAACTCGAAGCCGGTGTAGTAGTCGAGGCCGCGCCCGAATGAGGTGGAAAACCGTGTTTTGCCGGTATCGATGCCGCGCGCGGCCACGAAGCCTGCGCGGCTTTCGAACTGGTCGATGGCGGCGGTGATGTTGAGTTTCGTGTCGTCGGCCAGCTCCCGCAATTGGGCGATCGCGTCGTCGGGGCCGCCTGCGATCGAAAGAAACCGCTTGATGACATTGAGCGCGTCGCGCGGCAGCGCGCCGCCCTTCAGCGTCGACTGTTCGAGGAAGCGATCGGCGATTTCCGAAACCGAGCGCCCGCCGACATTGGTGGTACCGGCGATCGACATCAGATCGGTCACCAGCGCCAGCGCCGCCTTGCGGTCGGAGCCTGCCAGGGCGGCAAGCACACCTTCATATTCGTTGCGGCTCGAGGCGGTTGCGAGCGTAAGCCGCTCGAGATCCTGCTCCAGGCTGATCTTGCGGTTGAAATCCTTGATCAACCTCCG